>NZ_JBFBHG010000006.1:0-141977 GCF_040685095.1 Microbacterium sp. NPDC089189 | reverse complement strand
ACGTGGGTAACCTGCCCATCAGAAGGGGATAACACTTGGAAACAGGTGCTAATACGTCCTGGGACCGGCCCCCTCCCGCTGTCACTTCGAGACGACGGTGACCGTCATCGTCGAGGTGTAGGTGCCCTCGGGGGTGCCGAGCGGGGCGACGAGCTTCAGCTCGGCGCCGAGGTCCGTCTTGCCGGTACCCGTGCCCGCGGGCGCGTCGGCGAAGGTCGCCGCCGTGCTCGAGCCGAGCAGCGAGTCGACCTTGGTGACACCCGTCGAGGTCGAGGTCGACCCGATCGCCGGGGCGATCGAGAGGGCCTTCGCGTCGAACGTGTTGCCGTTGCCCGTGAAGGCGGCGACGGCCGTGTTGACCGTCCAGCCGGGCTTGGAGGTGAAGCGCTCGTCCTGCACCGAGAACGTGGGCAGCGTGCCTGCGGAGGTGGAGCGGCCCTCGGCGTCGCGGATCGCGCCGCCGAGGGTGGCGGTCGCGCCCGAGGGAACGCTCAGCGAGAGCGCGCCGTCGGCCGAGGCGAGCACCGGCGAGGTGATGCCGATCTGGCCCGCGATGGGCTCGACCGGACCGGTGCCGCCGTCCTCGACGAAGGTCGGCGACTCGACCGTCCAGTCGGCGGAGCCGGCCGTGATGTGGATGTGGGCGAAGCCGCCCAGCCCCACGAACGTGACGCCGTTGTTCTTCGTGTATGCCAGGCCGATGCTGTAGTCGCCACCGGCGGCCTTGACGGCCGCGAAGGTCGACGACGGGAACTGCTCGAGCGACGCCGGCGGCTGCATGACCTGCTTCGTGCCGGGCACGAATCCGATGTCGACGCGCGAGGACCAGTCCGCCATGCTCGACTCCTTGCCGCGCGGGGCGACGAAGATGTACGAGGTCGTCGCGTCGTCGGGAGCGGTGAACAGCTGCTCCACGTTCGTCGCCGACGGCGCCGCGATCATTCCGGTGTCGTAACGGAAGACCTGGTCGTTCGTGGTCACCGACTCGGTGTCCATGACCCACAGGTAGTACGGCTCCGGCGTGCCCTCGGGCGTCCAGTGCCCGGCGCCGTCGGCGGCGACAGCCGCCACCGACGACACGCCGACGAGGCCGAAGCCCAGCGCGACGGCGGTCGCCGCGGCGAGCGCCTTCTTGGTGATGTTCTTCATGTCTTCTTCCGATCCGGGTCAGAGCGTGACGTACGCGAAGATGGGCGCGGTCTGCGACGGCGCGAGGAAACCGAACTTGCGCTTCACCGACGCCGGCGAGCTGGCGAGCGACGACGTGAAGTTGGTGAGGCTGGACGTGCGCGTGGGGTCGACGAGGTTGGCCAGGTTGGCGTCGTAGTTGGCGCCTCCCGGGGTGATGCGGGCGCGCTCGACGACGAGGTAGGTGTCGCGACCGAAGGTCGTGCTCGCATAGAAGGCGGCGTTGGGGACGGTGGATGCGCCGGTGCCGGTGACGGGAGCCACGCCCGCGAGCGGGGTCCCGAGGGCGACGCCGGTGGAGGCGGCGACCGTGTTGGTGCCCGCGGCGCCCGCGACCTGCGCGGTCCAGCTGGCGACCGAGAAGGGGATGATCTCACCGGCGGCGAGGACGGTGGCGTCGTTCTCGGCCGTGGTGTTGTTCGTGTCGATGCCGGCCTTCAGCGTGGGGTTGCCGATCGCGCCGAGGAAGAACGAGCGGGTGCCCGAGCCGGACTGCGGCAGACGCGGGTTGACCGCGACGCCGTCGATCGAGGTGAGCGTGCCCTCGTAGACCTGCTTGAGCTGGGCCGCGGTGAGGTTGCCCCACGCCGCCGTGCCGCCCTTGTAGATGTAGGAGACCGCGTCACGACCGAACGGGATGTAGGCGAGCTTGCCGTCCTGGTTGGCGTTCGAGCCGGGAGCGCTGGAGGAGCGGGCGATGTCGACCTGGCCGGTGATGGTCTTCTGCGCACCCTGGGGGCCGTAGCCGGCACCGGTGATCGAGGCGCGCAGCGCCGTCACGCCGTTGCCCGAGCCCGACGGGCGCAGGAAGTAGGGTCCACCGGGCTTGGTCTGGATCTGGCTGCCGGTGCCGGTCGAGGGGAACGCGTCGAACGAGCCGATCGTGTCACCGCCGGCCGAGATGCGCACGCGGGGGCCGGTGATGTTGGTGCCGTTGGCCAGGGCGTTCGCTGCGTCCTGCAGCGTGTCCGAGCCGACCATCACATAGCTGTTCGAGACGACCTCGGCGTTGGCCGAGCCCGCGAAGATACCACCGGCCACGACGACGCCGAGCGTCGCGGTGACGGCGGCGAACCGCTTGAACTTCATGAGTTTCTCTTTCTTTCGGGTGGGGAAAGGTGCGGCGGAAAAGTCAGGGGCGTCGGCGGAACCCGACGAGGGGCACCGTGCACGCGGCGATCACGCCGGCGAGGATGCTGAGCGGCAGCGCCTGGGTGAGCCCGCCCGTGTCGGGGTCGTCGGGCGTGGTGCCGGCCGACAGCGCGCCGGCGGCGGCACCGCTCGCCCCCGGGTCGGCGGCGGCGACGGGCGCCGCCGCGGCCGGAGCGACCGGTGCGGCCGCAGCGGCGGGCACGGCCGCCGGCTGCGCAGCGGGCGCCGCCGGTGCAGGGGCGGGCGCGGGGGCCGATTCGAGCTGGGCCGCGACCGCGAGGGCCTGCGTCCGCCACGCCTGCGGCAACGGGGTGTAGCCGCTGGGGAGCTGCCCGGGGTCGGCGCCCGGCGCCTGCCCGTCGGCGACGGCGTACCGCACGAAGGCCGCGTAGCTCGCCCGCACGTCGTCGGAGCCCAGCGACGGGTTCGTGGCGGCGTAGACAGGCAGCGCCAGTGGATAGGCGGATGTCGCCGCCTTCGCCCAGGAGGACGTCGGGTCGAAGGCGAGGACCTGCGACTGTGCGGGCGAGGCCGTCATCGCGGCGGCCGCGGCGGCGATGTTGTCGGTCGTCGGCGCCACGAACTGTCCGCCCGGGTTCCGCAGCGATGCGGTGATGGTGTTGTACCGGTGCGACGACGACGTATCGGTCAGTGCGAGCACCTTGCGGTCGCCCACGAGGTTCCGGGCGCTGCGGAGCCACTTCGCGGGAAGCGCCAGCGGATCCCACTCCCCCACGGTCAGACCGTCGCCGCGCAGCGTGTAGTACGCACCGGCGGCGAGGTCGTTGGTGTACGGGCGCCAGGTCACGGCGTTGAGCACGCGGGGCTCACCGGCGTACGCCTCGTTCGGGTCCACCTTCGGGAAGTCGTCGCGCGGCAGCTCGAGGGCTGAGCCGGTGGGGTTGATCGCCGGGTCGGTCGACGCGTACGGGTTGACGATCATCCCCCATCGGTCCGGCTGGCCGGCCAGGAAGGCGCGGGCGTCGGCGTCGGCCATGATGTAGGTCCAGATCGCGCGCGCGTAGCCCGATCGTCCCTGCGGCGTCATGATGTCGGCGATGGCGGGGCTCACGATCGCCTGCTGCGCCCACTCCGGGTCGTTGACCGCCAGGAAGTCGGGGTCGGCGAGGAGACTCCGCGGATTGCGGCCGAGGTGGCTCACGTCAGCGTTCGTGGGCAGGGCGTCGGTGTACGACGAGGTCAGCAGCTTCGCCAGCAGACGCGGTGTGAGGTTCATCTCGGTGAAGGGCTGCCGGGCACGCTCCTGCGCGTCATCCGGTGCCGTCGAGAGCGGATACCGGTCGATGGCGAAGGTGACCGCGACGCCCGTGAGGGCGACGGGTGCGTACGCCAGCTGGTCGACGCCGCCGCCCGCCGTGTCCAGCGGCTGCGAGGTGAGGGTCAGCGGGGCGTCCGGTTCGACGTTGGAGGAGGCGGCCGCATCCGTGTCGGTCGTGGTCAGCAGCGTGTAGGCGCTGCCGCCGTCGGCACCGCAGAGCGCGGGCTGCCACGACGAGACGGCGTCGGAGATGAGCTCGGTTCCCGCCAGCTGGCGTTCGGCGGCACCGATCGCGCACCGGGTCCCGACGGGCTGGAAGTCCAGGCGCACGGCGACCTTGTGCTTCCACTGCTCCCAGAAGAGCGGCGAGTCGGTGTTGGTGCCGGCGCCCCGGGGGACGACGACCAGCCAGCACGGACGCCCGCTGACGGAGCCGTCGGACGCCGTCACGGGCGCTCCGCAGCCCAGTCCCGGGGACTGCATGACGTTCTGCAGCTCGAAGGTCACCGAACCGCTCCCGTCCGCGGCGGATCCGGCCCACGGCACCTCGTTGGTCGTGTACTTGGTGAAGAACTCGTTCGAGTTGAGGTTGATCGGGTCTTCGCTCTCGACGTACGTCCCATCGGGGTTCACCCGCGTGATGACGGTGGACTCGCCGGTGACCGGGTCGGGCACCGACCGGAACGGGATGCCGGTGTACGTCGGGTCGAAGGCGTTCGCGCCCAGGTGCGAGTACCGCGCGTCCTCCGCCGCGACGTGATCGGGCGAGTCGCGCGTGTTGTCGCGCTTCGCGCCCGCGGTGCCGAAGCCGCCGAACTGGCAGGTGGTGCGGGCGGGCAGCGACTCGGCGTCGTCGTTGATGACGTCGCCCCAGCACTGCATGATCTGCAGGTGGTTCTCGCCGCCGGTCTGGCCGCTCGGCAGCGTCGACTGCACGCCGCCGGTCCACGACACCGTCACCGCCTGCGCCTGCAGGTTGCGCGTCTGCGACACCGTGACCGCCAGATCGGGCATGGGCGCGTCCTTGAGATAGATGTCCTGCGAGCGCGCCGTCACCGTCACGGACGAGTCGTCCTCGGCGTGCGCGGCGCTTCCCGCCACCAACGACACCGACAGCACGGCGGCGAACGCCACCGCTCCCGCCGTCGCGGCGCGCAGCCACGTGCGTGCGTGTCCGGATCGGACCACGAGACACCCCAGTTCCGGCCACCCCAGCGGCCACGTCAAAGCTAAGAAAGGTGAGCGTCGCGGCTGTGGATCAGCCGGGAACGCACGGCGCCGAGCGGCGTCGAGTTCGCGAGCGGCAGGTGAACGGCGCGTGTCCGCACCCGCGGCACGGAGTCAGCTGCCGGGGCTGCGACGGCGGCCGCGCATGAACAGCGGCGGAACCAGCACGGCGATCAGCAGCAGCACGCCCGCGACCGCCATACCGGTCTGCGAGGGTCCCCAGGTGTCGGAGGCCAGCGTGAAGGGCGAGGCGACGGCGGCCGCGCCGGCCCCTGCGGAGCCCGAGATCAGGTTGCCGTTCGCGTCGTACACCGCGTCGGCTGCGGTCGCCGCATCCGCAGAGCCCGCCGTAGCCGCCGCAGCCGCCGCAGCGGCCGCGGCGGGATCGGTGCCCGCCCCGGCTCCCGGCGCTCCCGCGCCCTCACCGACGGCGCCCTTGTTGCTGCAGCTCTCGGAGTTGAAGTCGCCGACGTTCGCGCCGGGGATCCGTTTGATCTGCTGGAACGCCGCCTCGACCAGGTTCATCGGCAGCGGCGAGTACCCCAGCGCTCCGGCCTGCTTCTGTCCGTCGCACACGACGTACTTGATGAACTCGCCCAGCGTGTAGCCCTTGGCCTCGCCCTTGAACGTGCCGCCGTACTCGGTCGGCACGATCATGTACGAGTAGCTCGACAGCGGGTACGCCGCCGGGTCGCCGTTGTTGTAGACGCCGTCGAGGATCTGCGTCAGGTAGTCGCGCGAGCCCTCATCGGTGTTGATCCGCGCCTCGCGGAGGGCGACCTCGACGTTCGCCGCGGTCGGCTCGACGTACGCGCCGGCCGCGTTGAGCACGCGGGCCACGGGGAAGCCGGACTTCAGGGCGTAGGAGTACTCCACGTAGGTGATCGCACCCTCGCCGTAGTTCTGGCTGACGTACCCGGCGACCCCCAGCGAGCCGCTCTGGGCCTTGGCCCCGGGCACGCGCGCGGTCGGGAACTGCGAGGTCATCCCCGTCGTCCAGATCGAGGGGTACTGCGTCGCCATCCACTTGGTGAACTGGGCGGTGGAGCCCGAGCCGTCCGAGCGGACGACGGGCGTGATCTCGCGCGCCGGCAGCACCAGGTCGGGGTTCGCCCCCTGGATGGCGGGATCGTTCCAGGTCTTGATCTCCCCCGTGAAGATGCGGGAGATGACGTCGCCCGGCAGCTGCAGGGTGGTGACCATCTTGCCGTTGATCTTCAGGTTGTACATGAGGGCCGTGCCGCCCGCCACGATCGGCAGGTAGGCGTAGCCGCGCGTCGGGTTCTCGGGCGCGGAGCCGTCCTCGGGCGTGAACTGGAACGGGATCTCGCTGACGGCGAAGTCGACGGAGCCGTTGATGAAGTCGTTGCGGCCGGCCGATGACCCGGTGCCCGAGAAGTTCACCGTCATGCCGTAGTTGCTGGCGACGTTGCGTCGCCACTGGTCGAGCGCGTTCTGCGACCAGGTGGAGCCGGAACCGGCGATGGCGACGTATGAGGCGGCGTGCGCGGGCGCCGACGCCGACAGGGCGAGCGCGCCCACGACGAGCGCGACGAGGACGCCGCGCAGCGTGCGCGGGCGGGGACGAGGGATCACGGGTTCTCCTGCGAGCGGGTGGGTGCCGGCGACACGGCGTAGTCGGGAAGCGTGCGGCGGGTGACGATGCGCATGATGTCGTCCTGCGAGCGCCGGGCGGCACGTCGGCGCTGCCCGTCCGAGAGGACGCCGGCGCCGCGGCCGCCGATGAGGCGGGCCACGACGAACAGGCTGAGCACCAGCAGGATGAGCACGGCGGCCGTGCCGAACCCGCGGGCGATCATGTTCGGCTCGGGCGACTGCACGAAGGTGAAGACCTGCAGCGGCAGCGAGATCATGGGGCCCGCGAAGGGGTTGGTGTTCATCTCCGCGGTCACGCCCGAGGTGAGCAGCACCGGGGAGGTCTCGCCGATGCCGCGCGCCGTGCCCAGGATCACGGCCGTCGCGAGTCCCGAGCGGGAGGTCGGCAGCACGACGGTCCAGACCGTGCGCCACCGCGACGACCCGAGGGCGTACGAGGCCTCCCGGAGCTGGTGCGGCACGAGGCGCAGCACGACGTCGGCGGATCGGATGACGATCGGCAGCATCATGACGGTGATCGCGATGGAGGCGGCGAACCCGGAACGCTCCTTCGTGACGAGCGTGATGATCGCGGCGTAGACGAACAGGCCCGCCACGATCGAGGGCAGAGCGGTCATCGCGTCCGACACCGTGCGCACGATGCGCGCGAACCGGCCGCCGACCTCGTTGAGGAACACGGCGGTCGTGATGCCCAGCGGCACGGTGATCGCCAGCGCGATCGAGATCTGGATGAGGGTGCCCACGATGGCGTGCAGGATGCCGCCGACATCGAGCGGATCGAGCGGACCGGCGAACCGCATCGTCTCGGTGAAGAAGTTGAGGTTCGCCAGCGCCGGGATGCCGCGGATCACCGTGTAGAGCACGACGAACGCCAGCGCGCAGATCACGACGAATCCCGCGCTGTAGAGCAGCACCGTCATGACGCGGTCGAGCACCGCGAGCCGGTTGCCCCGCATCCCGATGAGCGTCGCGTAGGCGAGCACGAAGACGAGGAACGCCACGACCGCCCAACCGATGGCACCCGACATGGGCGTGAGCCATCCGAACAGCAGGGTCGCGACGGCGCCGCCCGCCAGCAGGGCCCCGACGACGTCGAACCCGTCCTCGAGCGAGGAGGTGCCGGGACGGCGCCGCGGCGGAGCGACGGCGGTGGCCGTGCGGGCGGGCAGCGCGGTGCGGGCGCGCCCGCGGGGCGCGGGAGGGGCGGCGTTGCCGGCGGATGAGGCCGTCTCGTCGAGAAGGGTCATCAGTTGCTCTCGGCTCCCGAACGCGACCGCGCGACGATCGACGACGCGGTGAAGTTGATGATCAGGGTGATGAGGAAGAGCACGAGCCCCGCGGCCATGAGAGCCGACAGCCCGAACTCGCTGGACTCGCCGTAGCGCAGCGCGATGAGGGCCGAGACGGAGTTGCCGCCGCTCTTGAGCACCTCCCAGTTGATCGTGAAGATCGGCGAGATGATCATGTAGACCGCGATGGTCTCGCCCAGCGCGCGCCCGAGGCCCAGCATCGTGCCGCCGATGACACCACCCTTGCCGAAGGGCAGCACGACCGTGCGGATCATGCCCCAGCGCGTCGACCCGAGGGCGAGCGACCCCTCGCGCTCCCCGATCGGCGCCTGCGAGAACGCCTCGCGCATGATCGAGGTCTGCGTGGGCAGCACCATGAGCGCCACCACCATCCCCGCGATGAACGCGGAGGAGGTGAACGCGCTCGCGTCCGTCAAGCGGGCGCCGTCGGCATCCGTCACGGCGAAGATCGGGATCCACCCGAGGTACGTCGAGATCCACTGCGCGACGGGGATCATGTTCTCCTGCAGGAACTGCACGCCCCACAGCCCGAAGACGACGCTGGGAACGGCGGCCATGAGGTCGACGATGGTGGTCATGACGCGCTTGATGCCGTCCGGCAGGATCTCGCTGATCAGGAGCGCGGTGCCCAGCGCCAGCGGGAACGACAAGGCCAGCGCGATGACGGCGATCGTGATCGTGCCGAAGAGCACCGCCGCGATGCCGAACGAGTCGGCCACGCCCTCCTGCGGCTCCCATCCCTGCGTCCACAGGAACGCGAAGCCCGTCGTCCCGAGCGCCTGGCTCCCGCGGGCGCTCAGGAAGACGCCGACGGCCAGCATGACGGCCACCGTCACCCCGCCCGCGGCGAAGCAGACCGTCCGGAAGATCCGGTCGGAGAACACCGGCAGCGATCGCAACGATCGGCGCGGAGCCATCGCACCGCGCTCGGCCGGTGCGATCACCTCCGTCATGGCATCGCTCAACGTATCCACCGTCTTTCGGGTAAACGGAGCCCTCCCCAGGGCTTGGCGGTCAGCATCTCGTCGCCGGATGAACCACGATCACGCCCAAGGTGTCCGGCAGCTGACGTACTCGCGCTGTACGGGTGACGCGCGCTCTCATCCCGCCTCCGTGGGCGAGGGCTGCGGAGTGGGGGTGAGTGTGGGCGTGGGCGGCGCGGGCAGGGTGGGCACCGGATCCGGCGGCCGCGGCACGACGATCGTGACCGTGCTGCCCACCGGCAGCACGGTGCCCGCGACGGGGATCGACGAGGCGACCGCTCCCACCGGCGCCGTGCCGGTCTCGTCGATGCGGGCGGAGAAGCCGGCCGCCGACAGCGCCGCCGCCGCATCCGAGGCCGCCATGCCGATGACGGCGGGCACCGTGTTGCTGCCGGAGGCCACCGTGAGATCGACCGCGCTTCCCCGCTCGCGGAGACTGCCGGCGCCGGGATCGACCGACAGCACCGTGTCACCGGCGGCGGGGCCGTCGACACGGGTCACCTGGCCGATGCGGAGCCCGGCGGCCTCGAGGACGGCGGTCGCGTCGCCCAGGCCCCGCCCCGCGACGTCGGGCACGCCGACCGTCTCGACCTCGGGCGGGGCGGCGGGCGTGTCGACCGGGGTCTCCGCGGGGGTCGCGGCCGGCAGCGACGGCGGCGGCGTGGGCGCGGTGGTCGGTGCGGATCCCGCGGCCGCCGACAACGCGACGACGGCGACGATCGCCGCCGCGCCCACGGCGGCGGCCGTCCACGCCGGCCAGCGCGCGCGCGGCGGGTCGGCCAGCAGGGCGGCGCCGGCGACGACGGGCGCGGGCCCGGACGCCCCGACGCTCGTGCGGTACACCCGTGTCGGCGCGGCCTCGTCGTCCTCGGCGGCACGCTCCACCACGTGTTCGGTGGGCGCCGCCGCCGGCACGGGCACCGTCGGAGGAGAGACGGCGAGCGCATCGCGCATCGCGCCGGCACTCGCGAACCGGTCGCTCGGATCCTTCATGAGCGCCGTCGTGACGACGCGGTCGAGATCCCGCGGCACGCCGCGGCGCCGGGCCGACGGCAACGGGGGCGGCGAGGTGAGGTGCGCCCGCGCGATCTTCGCGGCGTCTCCCCCGTACGGCGCGGCACCGGTCAGGGCGAAGTACAGCACCGCGCCCACCTGGTACAGATCACCCGCCTCCGTCACGGGCTCGCCGCGCAGATGCTCGGGCGAGGCGTAGGCGACGCTGGCGACGACGCCCGGCTGCGCGTTCTCGCCGGCCGAGGCCGAGAGCAGGGCGTCCGCGCCGACGGCGGCGCGCCCGGGGATGTCGGCGAGCCCGAAGTCGAGCAGGCGCACCCCCGCCATCGTCGGATCCGCGTCATCGGACGGGAGCATGATGTTCGCCGGCGTGACGTCGCGATGGACGACGCCCCCCGCGTGCACGGCGGCGAGCGCATCGAGCACCCGTCGGATGAGCGCCCGCGCCGCCTCCGGCTCGAGCGGGCCCTGCTCGCGCACCCGGTCGATGAGCGGCACACCGTCGATGAGCTCCATCGCGATCCACACGACGGGGGTATCGCTCTCGTCGACACCGGCGTCGTACACCTCGGCGAGGTTCGGATGCACGATCGATCGGGCCGCGGCGACCTCCTCGAAGAACGCGTCCCAGCGCGGGCGCTCCTCGGCGAGATGCGGATGCAGCAGCTTGAGCGCGACGCGCCGGTCGGTCCACTCGTCGTCGGCGGCGAACACGGCGGCCGTGCCGCCGCTGCCGAGCAGGGCACGGATGCGGAAGCGTCCGGCGACGAGGCCGTCGGTCACAGGGCGAACTCGGGCGCGGCCTCGACCTGCGTCGCCGGATCGATGTCGGCCGCCATCTCGCGCAACAGTCGGACGACGAGCGCCCCGGCGTTGCGTGCGACGGACTTGTTCTCGTAGCGACGGGCGCCCGCGAGGGCGAGCTCGCCGTCGACGACGGCGAACCACCCGGTCGTGCGCAGGCGCGGTTCGGGGGCGGCGTAGACGGTCAGGGCCTGCGCGCCGCGCAGTACCCGGGCCACATCCGCGCGGGCATCGCGTTCCGTGGCGGTCAGTCGCGGGCCGCGGGCGAGCTCACGGTGGTTCTCGCTGAGCAGGCGCCATCCGACGACGGCTCCCCCGTGCGCGGCGGAGGCGGGCCGGTGCACGACGTCCTCGCCGTGGAGGGCCAGCACGTCGTCGACGGCGCGCAGCCAGTCGGCGGCTCCGCGGTGCTGCACCGACGGGAACCGTGCGAGTTGGAAATGCGCGGCCATGGGGTCTCCTTCGGACGCGCCCTTCGGGTGGGCGCGTCCGAAATCGTGACGGTCGCGGCTCGACGCGGTACGACACGGCGGTGAACGGGAGACGGCCGACTGGTGCAGAGCGGGTTACGGCGCGATCCGCATCCCCTCTGCATCCCCCCTGTGCCGGCCCGGAACGGGCCGTGGATCGCGGCTATCGCGCCTTGCGGGTGGACTGCGCGCTCACGCGGTACACGTCGATGCCCATCGACAGGAGGCCCGCCTGGCGCAGCCGCAGCCGCAACGACCGCGACCGCGCGCCGACCGCCGGGTTCACGGCGACGTCGAGCTGATGCAGCATCTCGGGGGCGATCCACCGGGCCAGCACGCGGTCGAACCGGCGCACCGGGCCGTTCATCGCCACGACGATCACGACGGCATCCGCGCGCAGCCGCGCCGCGTTGGCGAGCTTGGTGGCGGTCGCGCGGGTGAGGTGCGATCCGCGTCGCGGTTCGCCGTCGAGCACGATCACGAGCACGTGCGCGCGGTCGTCCCGCTCCGCGGCGTCGGTCGTCACCGTCTGGTCGGGCAGCGTCCCGGCATCCGAGAAGGGCGTGAGGATCGTCACACCGGCAGGGATCAGATCGCGGATCTTCCGCGCCGCATCGAGGTCGTCGCCCACGACGAGCACCCGTGGTTGTTCCGTCGCTTCCGACACGCGGCGCTCCCCTTCCCGATGTCCGACGAGCCTACCGGCGCCGCATCCGGTTGCCGCCTCCGACGCCGCCGCGTCCCGCGCAGGCCGTTTCCCAGGCCGGTCGCGTACGGTGACCGGATGCCTGTCTGGTGGGAACTCGTGCGAGATGCACTGTCGATGCGTCCGCACACCCATGACGCGCTCCCCGATCTTCGCGACCTCGACGTCGAGCGCGTGCAGGTGCAGGGCACGCACTATCTGCCGAACGATCGCGAGCGCCAGCGCTCGGGCGACCGGCTCTACGTGCTGCGTCGGCAGCCCCGCCGGCGCGACCCCCACGCGATCGCGGTGTTCGCCGACGGACGGGGCGTCGGGTTCATCCCCAGCGCGCGAGCGGCCGTGCTGTCGCCGCTGCTCGAGGAGCTCGGCGGCGCCGCCGTCGTCAACGGGCTCGGATCCAGCGGCGACAGCGTCCGCCTCTGGCTGGAACTCCCCACCGAGAGCGCGCTGCGCGACTACGTCTCGACCGTCGCCGCGGCCTGAGGTCGCGCGGAGGCTCCGCGTATCCTGGAACGGCGGCCCGACGCCATCCGCGCAGACGAAAGGCCTCCCGTGAACATCACGCTCCTCGAACGCTTCGTCGTCCTCGCCGACGAACTGCACTTCCCGCGCGCCGCCGAGAAGCTCGGGATCCCCCTCGCATCGCTTTACACCTCGGTCGACAAGCTCGAGGCCGAGGTCGGGCATCCCATCGTCACCCGCGAGAAGATCCCCACCGAGCTCACCCCCGCCGGGGTGCTGCTGCTCGAGGAGGCGAAGCACCGCATCGCGACCGCCCCGCCGCCGGAGAAGAAGCCCGTCGTCCCCGCGGGCGGCAAGGCCAAGGCGTCGAAGGGCCGCGGGCGCGCGCCGATCGTCAAGGGGCAGCCGAAGCCGTACAAGAAGCGTCAAGGGCGCTGATCGGCCCCCACCCCTCGCCGCAGGCTCCTCGCGGGCCTAGCCTGACCGCATGGGCACACTGCGGTACTCCATCAACGTCACCCTCGACGGCTGCGTCGACCACCGCGCGATCTTCCCCGACGAGGAGCTGCACCGCCGCGCCGCCGCGAACATCGCGCGCGCCGACGTGCTGCTCTTCGGACGCGTGACGTACGAGATGATGCAGGATGCGTGGCGCCCGCCGGCGTCCGATGCGCTGCCGGCGTGGATGAAGCCCTTCGGCCGCACGATCGACGCGGCGAAGAAGTACGTGGTGTCGACGACCCTCGCGTCGGTGGACTGGAACGCCGAGCTCGTCCGGGGCGACCTCGCCGAGACGGTGGCGGCGCTGACCCGCGACCACGATGTCGCGACCGGCGGTGTGATGTTGCCGATGGCACTCGCGGAGCGCGGGCTGATCGACGAGTACGAGTTCGTCGTGCACCCGCGGGTCTCCGGTCACGGGCCGACGCTGTTCGCCGGGCTCTCGCGCCCGTTGGATCTCGTGCTCGTCGACCGGTCGGAGTACGCCTCCGGCGCCGTCGCCGAGCGGTACGTGCCGAGGCCGGTCAGCGCTCGGTGACGCGGCCGTCCTCGACGCGCCACTGGCGGTCGGTCGAGACGGTCGCCAGCATCCGCCGGTCGTGCGTGACGAGCAGCAGGGTGCCCTCGTACGCGTCGAGCGCCTGCTCGAGCTGCTCGATCGCGGGCAGGTCGAGGTGGTTGGTCGGCTCGTCCAGCACCAGCACGTTGACGCCGCGGGCCTGCAGCAGCGCCAGCCCCGCCCGCGTGCGCTCGCCCGGCGACAGCTCGTCGACGGGGCGCGTCACGTGATCGGCCTTCAGGCCGAACTTCGCGAGCAGGGTGCGCACCTCGGCGGACGCCATGTCGGGCACGAGGTCTTCGAAGGCGGAGGCCAGCGGCCGCGCGCCGACCAGCTGCGACCGCGCCTGGTCGATCTCGCCGATCTGCACGTTCACCCCGAGACTCGCCGTGCCCTCATCCGGATGCTGGGTACCCAGCAGCGCGCGCAGGAGGGTCGACTTGCCGGCACCGTTGGGGCCGGTGATCCCGATGCGCTCCCCCGCGTTGATCTGCAGCGAGACGGGCCCCAACGTGAAGGATCCCTGCCGGAACACCGCGTTGCTGAGCGTGGAGACGACCGAGCTGGAGCGTGGTGCCGCGCCGATCGTGAACTCCAGCTGCCATTCCTTGCGGGGCTCGTCGACCTCGTCGAGCCGGGCGATGCGGCTCTCCATCTGGCGCACCTTCTGCGCCTGCTTCTCGCTGGATTCCGTGGCGGCCTTCCGGCGGATCTTGTCGTTGTCGGGCGCCTTCTTCATGGCGTTGCGCACGCCCTGGCTGGACCACTCGCGCTGCGTGCGCGCCCGTGCGACGAGGTCGGCCTTCTTGTCGGCGAACTCGTCGTACTTCTCGCGGGCGTGACGGCGCAGCGTCGCCCGCTCCTCCAGGTACGCGTCGTAGCCGCCGCCGAACACGCGGTTCGCGTTCTGGGCGAGGTCGAGTTCGAGCACGCGGGTGACGCAGCGGGCCAGGAACTCGCGGTCGTGGCTCACCAGCACGACCCCGCCGCGGAGCCCACGGACGAACGTCTCGAGGCGTTCGAGTCCGTCGAGGTCGAGGTCGTTCGTGGGCTCGTCCAGCAGCACGATGTCGAACCGGCTGAGCAGCAGCGCCGCGAGGCCGACCCGCGCCGCCTGGCCGCCCGAGAGCGATGTCATGAGGGCCTCGGTGGGCGCGTCGCCGAGGTCCAGTCCGAGGTCCGCGAGGACGACCGGCACCCGCTCGTCGAGGTCGGCGGCGCCGCTGGCCAGCCACCGGTCGAGGGCGACCGAGTACGCGTCCGCCGGGTCGACGCCCGGCGCCGCGAGCGAGGGATCGCCGAGCGCCTCGGCCGCCGCGTTCATGTCGTGCGTGGCCTGCGCGGCCCCGGTGCGCCGGGCGATGTAGTCGGCCACGGTCTCGCCGGCGACGCGCTCGTGCTCCTGCGGCAGCCAGCCGACGAACGCGTCCGCCGGAGCGAGGGCGATCGTGCCGGCCTGCGGCTCGTCGATTCCGGCGAGCAGCCGCAGCAGTGTGGACTTGCCGGCCCCGTTCGCGCCGACGACTCCCACGACGTCTCCCGGAGCGACCGTCAGATCGAGGGAGTCGAAGAGGGTGCGGTGCCCGTACCCGCCGGCCAGGCCCTGGGCCACGAGTGTTGCGGTCATCAGACGATTCTCCCACCCGCGACCCGGGCGTCACGCGCCTCGCGCGCGGCCGGGATCAGACGAAGCGCACCCAGTTGGCGCCGCGTCCGGTCTCGGCCTGTCCGAGCAGCGACAGGGTGTTGCCGTCCACCGCATACAGCGACACCGTCGTGGACTGCTCGCCGGCGGCCACGAGGTACGCGCCGTCGGCGCTCACCCCGAATCCGCGCGGCTGCGGTTCGGTGACCGTGTACGCGTGCGGCGCGGAGAGCGTGCCGTCGGCGTTCACCGCCACGGCCCCCAGCGTGCTCCCGGTGCGCTCCGAGGCCCAGAGGTAGCGCCCCTCCGCCCCGGCGTGGAGGTCGGCGCCCCAGATCAGGTGCTCCGCGCGCGGGTCGACGCCGAAGCGGCTCACGGCGGCGCCCACCGACGGGTCGACAGCGCTGGCCGCGCCGCGGAGTTCGAGCGTGCCGGACGCGGTGTCGCGGGCGTAGTGCAACACGTCGGCGGTGAACTCGGTCAGCACGTACACCGCATCCTGCGCCGCGTTGATGACCAGGTGGCGCGGCCCGCTGCCCTCGGGTGCCGCGACCGTGGCCGGTGACAGCGGCTCGAGGCGGGCGTCGTCGGTCAGCGCGTACTGCGCGATCAGGTCGGCTCCCAGCGACACGGCATAGGCGAACCGGCCATCGGCGCTGGGCAGCACGGAGTGCAGGTTCGGGTAGGCGATGCGCGACACGGCGTCGCTGAGCACGCCGTCGGCGACGCGCCAGCTCTCGCCGTAGCCGCCGCCGTACGAGATCCCCAGCAACACGCTGCCCTCGCGTGCGAGCGCGAGGTAGTTCATCCCGCCGCCGGAGAGGTCGTGACGCGCGATCGGAGTGAGCGCGCCGCTGGCTCGGTCCAGGCGAAGCGTGACGATGCCCGCGCTGTCGTGGCCCGCGCCCGGTTTGACGCCCGCGTAGACGAGGTCGCGGTCGGCGTCGACGGCGAACGTCGACGTGCCGACCAGCCCTTCGGTCACGGCGAGGCGCTCCAGCGATCCGTCCGCGAGGCGGAAGGTGCTGATGCTGCCGTCGCCCGCGTTGGCCACGAGCACGAGGGAATCGGTCATCCCTCGATCGTAAACGGGCCGGGAAGCGGCCTACTCCGCGGCGCGGGGAGGGTTGTACATGAACTCGATCCGGATGCCGTTGTCGTCTTCGACGAACGAGGCGTAGTACCGGTCGGTGAAACGCGGGTACTCCTTCGGGTCCCGCACGGCCGACCATCCGGCCGCCAGCGCGAGGCGATGGAATCGGTCGACCTCGTCGCGGGAGTCGACGGCGAAGGCCAGGTGCTGCCATCCGACCCGACCGTGCTGGTGGGGCCCGGTGCCCGCGTCGCGTGCCGGGTAGAGGATGAACTCGGTCTCGCCGTCGCGATCCCACGACACCGAGCCGTCCGCATCGTGGCGCTGGAACCCCAACGCCTGCAGGATGGGGTCGAACTGGGCCGTGGCGCGCGGCAGGTCGTCGACGGAGATTCCGAGATGATCGAAGACGGGCATGTGCGCCAGTCTCGCGGATGCGGCGGGCCCGCGAAAGGGCGGGGGTGGGCGCCGAGGGGCTCAGCCGTCGTGGTCGCGGCCCGACGCCAGCGCCCGGCGGGCGCGTTCGGCCTCCCGCGCCGCCGTCTCCGCTGCCGCCCGCGCCGCCTCCCGCTCGGCGTCGAGGCGCGCGGCCTCGGCCTCGGCGTCGGCGGCATCCGCGTCGGCGCGCTCGAGATCGGCCCGCAGGTGCGCCGCGCGCTCTCGACGGGCATCGGCGAGTTCCCTGGCCGATGCGGCCCGCGCCTCGAGCCGCGCGAGCGCGCGTGCGGCGTCGGATGCGACGCGCTCCGCCTCGCGCGCGGCCGCCGCCGCGGCCTTCTGCGCCCGACGGGAGGCGAGCTCGTCGCGCGATGATGCGGACGGCGGCGGCGCGGCGGACGGCACGGAGCCGGCGACGAGGTCGCCGCGGTCGAGCGCGTCCACGTCACCGCCGTCGAGCGTCCGCAGCAGCCGGCCGCTGAGAACTGCGGCTGCCGCCCGTTCATCGAGGACGGCCGCGTTGATCGTGGCCGACACGGCATCCCGCGCGCCCGGGCTGAGGGTCGTTCCCCGGGCCGCCGCGAGCTCGGCCGCCCGGCGTGTCAGTGCGGCGACCACCTGACGACGCTGCCGACCGAGCGCGGTCAGCTCCCTGGCGTCGAGGTCGTCCTGGGCCTCCCGCAGCGCGGCCGACAGCTCCACGGCCTCGGCGAGATACCCCTCGCCGACGAGCAGATTGACGGCCCAGGCGGCGACGGTGGGTTTGCGCAGCGCCGTGATCTGCGCGGCCAGGGGGCCTGATGCCGCCGCGGCTCGTGCGGTCCGCGCGGCGACGAACCCCTCGGGCGCCACCCCGTACAGCGCGCGGGCCGCGTCGTCGAGCGACGCGTCGGGATCGGACATGCGCTCAGTCTGCCGCGACGTCGAGCCGTCGGCCACGCCGGACCGCGGCTCGCGAGCGAGCGGGCACCGGGCGGGGCCCGCGCGGCGGGTAGACGAGGGTCACCAGCACGACCGAGATGATCATGAGCAGGAACCAGGAGCTCAGCTTCGACAGCGACACGAGCTGCCATCCGTCGAGCTGGTTCGGATACAGCCAGGCCCCCGCCCAGGTGCCGATGTTCTCGGCCAGGTAGATCACGCTCGCGACGCCCGCGAACACGACGAGCAGCGGCACGCGGATCCGCGCCCGCCAGACGCGGGCATGCAGGATCGTGGGGGCCCAGAGCGCGAGCACCCCCACGAACAGCACCCACCGTGCATCCCACCAGAAGTGGTGCAGGAAGAAGTTGGCGTAGATCGCTGCGGCGAGGATCGCCGTCGCCCACACCGGTGGGTAGCGACGGAAGCGGATGTCGAACAGACGGTAGACGCGCACCATGTACGAGCCGACCGCCGCGTACATGAAGCCGCTGAAGAGGGGCACCCCCGCGATGCGGAGGAGGCCGCCGTCGTCGTACATCCACGACCCGGCGTCGGTCTTGAAGATCTCCATCGCGGTCCCCGTGACGTGGAACAGCACGATGACCCACAGCTCGCGGCGCGTCTCGAGCCCGCCGACGATCATTCCGATCTGGATGAGGATCGCCGCGACGGTCAGCGCATCGTTGCGCGCGAGCAACGCCTCGTCGGGATACCAGAGGCGTGCCGCAACGATGACCGCGAGCAGCAGCGCTCCGAACACGCACGCCCACGCCTGTTTGGCGAAGAACACGATCGTCTCGACGAGTGCCGCCTGCCAGCCCGTGCCCGGCGCCCGTCGCAACAGCCGATGCGCCGTCTCGTCGATCCGTCGCTCGAGACGCGTGGGCTTCTGCACGGAGCGACGGTAGGGGCCCCGGCTGAACGAGTGGTGTGCGCGCGCGTCCCGGCCCGCGCGGTCAGGGGCGGAGGGGCCACCACCGCGGCATCAGGGCGAGCACGCGGGCCGCCGCCGCATCCGCATCCGTGTCGTCCTCGCGTGTCCACACATCCATGACACCGACGAGCGCGCCCGCGATGAACGCCGCGGCCTCGGAGCGGTCGCGCCCGGCATCCGGCACGCCCGGAACACCGGTGTCGGCGAAGTAGTCCAGCGCGAGGTGCGCACGGTGGCGCTGCGCGTCGACGAGCACCGAGCGGAAAGCGCCGCGCGCCGACGACGCGAACAGGGCGCGATAAACGACACGCCTCTCGGCCAGGAGGGCGAACGTGTCGCGCAGCGCGCCGAGGTAGGCGCGCGATGCAGCCTCGGCATCACCCGATGCCGGCGAGACATCGCTCAGCGCATCGAGGTCACCCGCGAGCGTGGTGACCGCGAACCGGTGCACGTCGTCCGCGTGACGGTAGAACGTCGTGCGGTGCACCCCCGCGGCACGGCACAGCTCGGCGACCGAGATGTCGTCGAGCGGCCGCTGGGCGAGCAGACCCGCCAGCGCCGCGCGAAGGGCGGCGCTGGTGCGGGCCTGTCTCGGGTCGACCGTCACTCTTCGTAGTGTGCCAGTCCGGCCGTCTCGCCACCGTCGGCGATGAACTCGGAGCCCGTCGAGAAGCTGGAGTCGTCGCTCGCCAGGAACAACACCATCTGCGAGAGCTCGATGGCCTCGCCGATGCGGTGCAGCGCCACGTGGTTCTGGTTCACGTCGAGGCCGTCGGTCATCGGCGTGCGGATGTTGCCCGGGTGAACCGAGTTGACGCGGATGTTGTAGCGCCCGAGATCGAGCGCGGCGTTCTTGGTGAGTCCGCGCACACCGAACTTGGCGGCGTTGTAGCCGGGCAGGGCCTCGAAGCCCTGCAGTCCGGCCGTCGAGGAGACGTTGATGATCGATCCGGCGCCGCTGCGCTTGAGGGGCTCGATCGCCGCCTTGATGCCGTAGAACACGCCGGTCAGGTTGATGGCGATGATCTTGTCCCACTGCTCGAGGGCGTAGTCCTCGATCGGTGCGAAGTTGGCGATACCCGCGTTGTTCACGAGGATGTCGAGGCGCCCGAACGCGCTCTCCGCCAGTGCGACGGCGGCTTCCCAGCCGGCGTAGTCGGTGACGTCGAGGTGGACGTAACGCGCCGCGTCTCCCAGCTCGGCGGCGAGCGCCTCACCCTCGGCGTCCAGCAGATCGCCGATGACGACCTGCGCGCCTTCCTGCACGAGAAGCCGCGCGTGCGAGGCACCCATTCCGCGCGCTCCTCCGCTGATGAGCGCGACCTTGCCCTGTACTCGTCCCATGGGGAACTCCTTTCAACCCCAACTACGCTACACCTGTCGCATAGTTGGGGGCGGGGAGCCCGGAGCGTCAGTCCCAGTCGAGGTAGTCCTCGATGGCCCAGGATGTGGGCACCACGTGCGACGCGGGGAACATGTGGCGCGCGCCCTCGACCGTCACGACGCTGACGCTCGCGGGTGCCGCCGCCTGCAGGGCCTCGCCGTTGGCGACAGGGGCGACCGGGTCGTCACCGCCCTGCACCACGAGGACCGGAACGCCGCTCGCGACCGCGGGGTACTCCCCCGCCAGGGCGTCACGGACGGCCTGCTGCAGCGGGGCGACCTCGGGGTCGCGCACCGAGTCGGGGATCTTCGACCAGTCGAGCGCGTCGGGTGCGCTCGCCGCGCCCTCGACACCCAGCAGCAGCACACCGCTGACCCGGTCGGGGTGCCCGGCCGTCAGGGCGCGGGCGATCGTGCCGCCGAACGCATGCCCGCCGACCCACGCCTGCGACACCTCGAGGTGGTCGAGGACGTCGACGACGTCCTGCGCGAGATCGTCCAGCGAGACGGCCGCGTCCGACGGACGCCGCGACCCGACCTGCACGACGCGGAAGTCCTCCTGCGCCACCGAGTGGGCGAGTCCGTCCAGATAGCTGATGTTGAACCCCAGGGCGGGGAGGAGCACGAGCGCCGGCCCCTCACCGTCGACGGCGTAGGGAATCGCACGCCCGTCGGGCTCGAAGATCTGGGGGTCCGTCATGTCGGGCGTCCTCTCGCGGAGCGGCTTCTGGGGGCGTGCGACATCCGGCGAACGGAGCCGACGCCGGCGGCGGCGCGCACACGCACCGCGCCTTCAGAATTTACCAGCCGGGTGATCGACGACTCGATCCGCCCGTACCGCACGCGTGCCGAGCGGCGCCGACATCCGCCCGCGGGCGACGGACCGGCCGGTACCACCAGACCCTCCCTGCGGGGCGCGCGGGCGCGTAGCGTCGAGAGCATGGACCACCGCAGCGAGGTGCGCGAATTCCTCTCCAGCCGCAGGAACCGACTCACGCCCGACCGCGCCGGGCTTCCCGCGTACGGCGGGAATCGCCGCGTTCCGGGGCTGCGACGCGAGGAGGTCGCCCTGTTGTCGGGCGTCAGCGTCGACTACTACACCCGGCTCGAACGAGGCGATCTCTCCGGCGCGTCCGACAGCGTGCTCGACGCGGTGGGGCGCGCCCTGCAGCTGGACGATGCCGAAACGGCGCATCTGTTCGACCTCGCCCGCACCGCGAACGCCTCTCCGACCGCGCGGCGACCGCGGGCGCGCGCCGATGCCCTGCGACCGAGCATCGTGCGGCTGCTCGCGGCAATCACCGATGCCCCGGCGATGATTCGCAACAACTACTTCGACTACCTCGCCGCGAATCCGCTCGGGCGCGCTCTGTACGCGCCGCTCTTCGCGGAGCCCGCGCCCAACAGCGCACGGTTCGCGTTCTTGAACCCCGCCGCACCGGACTTCTACCTCGAGTGGGAGAAAAACACCCGGGACCTCGTGGCGACCATGCGCGGCGAGGCCGGTCGGAACCCCTACGACAAACGCCTCACCGACCTCGTCGGAGAGCTGTCGACCCGCTCCGACCGCTTCCGCACACTGTGGGCCGCGCACAACGTGCGCTACCACCGCACGGGCGTGAAGCGCCTGCGGCATCCGGTCGTCGGCGAGCTGGAACTCACCTACGAGACGCTCGACCTGCCCGCCGACCCGGGTCTGACGCTCACGACGTACACGGCCGAGCCGGGCACACCCTCGGCCGATGCCCTGCGCCTGCTCGGGAGTTGGTCGGCCACGACCGCACCCGAGACGTCTCGGCAGCCACAGAGGGAATGACAGACCCTCCCTCCCGAGGGAGCCCCGCCATAGCGTGGTCGATATGAGCACGACACCCCTGACCCTCAACAACCGGATCGAGATGCCGCGCATCGGATTCGGTGTGTTCCAGTCCTCGCCCGAGGAGACCGCCGCAGCCGTGGCCGAAGCTCTGCGCGTGGGATACCGGCACATCGACACCGCCGCGGCCTACGGCAACGAGCGCCAGGTCGGCGAAGCCATCGCCGCATCGGGCCTCGACCGCGCCGAGGTCTTCATCGAGACCAAGGTGTGGATCAGCGACTACGGCTACGACGAGACGCTGCACGCCTTCGAGAAGTCCACGCGGAAGCTCGGCGTGGAGCATCTCGATCTCCTGATTCTGCACCAGCCGCTGCCGAGCGCCTTCGACCGCACGCTGGCCGCGTACCGCGCACTCGAGAAGCTCTCCGCCGACGGCGCCGTCCGCGCGATCGGCGTGAGCAACTTCATGCCCGAGCACCTCACCCGTCTCCTCGACGTCGCCGACGTGGTTCCCGCCGTCAATCAGATCGAGATCCATCCGTACTTCCAGCAGAAGGACCTCCTCGCCCTCGACACGCAGCACGGCATCGTGAACCAGGCGTGGTCACCGATCGGCGGCATCACCTTCTATCCGGGCTACGGCGACGACCGCAAGAGCACTCTCGACGACCCGACGCTGCAAGAGATCGCTCGCACGCACGACAAGACCACCGCGCAGGTCATGCTGCGGTGGCACATCCAGGAGGGCCGCTCCGTGATCCCGAAGTCGGTGACACCGGCGCGCATCGCCGCGAACATCGATGTCTTCGACTTCTCGTTGACGCCCGACGAGCTGGCCCGGATCGACGCGCTCGAGACCGGCCGGCGCGGCGGCCCCGACCCCGATGTGATCACGCTCGACGCCTTCGGGCGCGCGATCCCGGAAGCGTGAGGCGCGACCCCGTGTCCGCCTGGACCGCTGACGAGCTCGCCGAACTCGATGCCGCATCCGAGATCCGTGTCGCCGGGAGCCGCAAGGACGGATCGCTCCGCGGCTTCCGGATCATCTGGCACGTGGTCGTCGAGGGCGCGCTGTACGCGCGCTCGGTCAACGGGCCGGACGCCGCGTGGTACGTCGGCGTGCAGCGTCAGTCGGCCGGCGCGATCCGCTGGGATGGCCACGAACGGGAGGTTTGGTATGCGGACGACTCCTCGCACGATGACGACGTCGACGAGGCCTACCGCACCAAGTACGGCAACGGGTCACCCACGCAGGCACTCAACCGCGCGCCGGCCCGAGGCACGACACTGCGCATCGATCCGCGCTGACCGGAGACGCCGGCCCGCCCGGCGGTACATCGTTTGCTGAGTTCAGCAGATGATGTACTGTCGGACCATGCCGACCGTCACCCCTGTCGCGACCGCCACGCACACGGCGGCGCTCGCGCGCCTCGGACACGCCCTCTCGGACTCGACACGCGCGGGCGTCCTGCTGGCGCTGCGTGAGGCACCGGCGTATCCGTCCGACCTCGCCGATGCGCTGGGGGTATCCCGCCAGGTGATGTCGAACCAGCTCGCCTGCCTGCGCGGCTGCGGGCTCGTCGACGCCGTGCCCGACGGACGGCGCACGTGGTACCGGCTCGCCGACACCCACCTCGCGCCCGCCCTCGACGAGATGCTGCGCGTCGTGCTCTACGTCGAACCCGGCTGCTGCGCCGGCGACAACTGCACGTGCGCATGACCGGCACGACCGCGCCCCCGACGGGCGATCGACGCCACGTGCTGCAGCGCCGGATCCGCTGGATCGTCACGGCGACCATCGCCTACAACGTCGTCGAAGCCGTCGTGGCGATCACGGCCGGCACCGTGGCCTCGTCCGCCGCACTCATCGGGTTCGGATTGGACTCCACCATCGAGGTGCTGTCGGCCGCGGCCGTGGCGTGGCAGTTCACGCGCCGAGACCCGGAACGCTGGGAGAAGGGGACGCTGCGCGTCATCGCGATCGCCTTCTTCGCGCTCGCCGCCTACGTGACCGCGTCCTCCGTCCTCGCTCTCGCGGGCCGGGGCGAGGTCGAACACTCCCCCGTCGGCATCGTGATCACCGCGCTCAGCGTCATGATCATGCCGTTCCTCTCGCTCGCCGAGCGTCGCGCCGGCCAGGAGCTGGGCTCGGCGACCGCCGTCGCCGACTCGAAGCAGACCCTGATCTGCACCTACCTGTCGGCCGCCGTTCTGATCGGTCTCGTCCTCAACAGTCTCTTCGGATGGTGGTGGGCCGACGCGATCGCCGGTCTCGTGATCGCGGCCTTCGCCGTCCGCGAGGGCATCGAGGCGTGGCGCGGCGATGCGTGCGCCACCTCGGTGGGGATGCTGCTCGAGGACGATGACGACGACGGGCACGACCACCACGGGCACGTGGGATGACCGAGGATGTCGGCATGAGCAGCATCCGGAGGCCGCGCCGGCCCGACGTCACAGAGCTCGACCTCATCGGCGGCCCCGAGGCCCTCACGGTGACGCTTCACGACTACGACGACCGGTGGCCGGGCATGTACCTCGCGCACCGAAAGCGGATCCTCGACGCGCTCTCCGAAGCGGCCACCGGGATCGAGCACATCGGCTCCACGTCGGTGCCCGGGCTCGCGGCGAAACCGATCATCGACCTCGTGGTCACGGTCGACGACGTCACGGCCGAAGAGGACTATCTCCCCGCCCTCCTCGCCGCGGGCTATCGGCTGCGGGTGCGGGAACCCGGGCACCGCCTGGTGCGCACACCCGAACGAGACGTCCACGTGCACATCTACGACGCCGCTGCGCCTGCGGTCGACGAGTACCTGCTCCTGCGTGATCGCCTGCGCGACGATCCGGACGACCGCGCGCTGTACGAACGCACGAAACGCGACCTGCTCACCCGCCGATGGGACGACATGAACGCGTACGCGAACGCGAAGACCGACGTCATCCGCGCCATCAAGGACCGCGCGCGGAGTGCCCGCGGACGATGAGACGACGCATCGCACCGCGTCGCGATGGCGCTCGGATGCGATGACGAGGGTGCGGTCAGAACGCGGTCAGACCCTTGCCGACCAGGACGACGCCGATCACGAGCAGCAGCACCGTCATGACCGCGGCATTGTTGCGCAGCAGCCACGTGTGCATCGACTCGAGCGGCTTCGCCATCCTCTTCGCCGCGAACACGTATCCCAGGACAGGGATCAGAACCGAGGATGACGCGAGCAGGGTGAACGCGGCGATCAGGGCCGCCTGGCTCCCGACACTCAGCCCACCGGAGCCGACCGCCATGCCCGCGGCGATGCTCATCAGCAGATTCTTGGGGTTGACCGCGACCAGGGCGAAGCCCAGGAGAAGGGCGCGCACCGCGGTCATCGAGTCGACGGCGGCCATCCACGCCGGGAGCGTCTGCTCCCCCTCGCGAGGGGGACGGGAACGCCATTGCCGCCCCGCGAGGAGCAGGAGAACGGTGCCGAGCACGATCCGGATCGCACCGGTCACCGGCGTCGCCCCGTCGCCCCCTCCGTGCGGAACGATCGATGCGAGCAGCGTGAAGGCCGACACGGCCACCACGACGCCGACCACCCAGCCGATGAGGAAGCCGACGCCCGTCGACCTCGCCCGCGGCGACAGCAGCATCAGGATCGCGGCGATGATCGGGACTGGACTGATCGCGATCCCCACGGCCAACGGCAGCAGTTCTCCGAGCACAGCAGTCATCGGGATGTCTTCCTCGTCGGGGCACGCCCGCGCCGGTGGCACGACCGGACCGTGAGCGGTCTCAGGTGAAGCGCCGGCGCAGCCGATCGATGTCGACGGCCGTGAGTCCGAGGCCGTCGGTGGCGTACCCCTCGATCGTGCCGAACTGCGCGCGCACCTGCGCGAAGGCGGCGCGGAGGTAGCTCTCGCGTACGCCCAGGACCGGCATCAGCACCTCCCGTCCGACGCCCGCCTCCTCCGCGCGTCGGAAGACCGGCTCGAGGGCGGGAAGCAGATCGACGTTGGTCCGGAGGTAGTCGGCGAAGACATCGTCCTCATCGACTCCGAGCAGGGTGAGGATCGACGCCGCCGCCCATCCGGTGCGGTCCTTACCGGTCGTGCAGTGGAACAGCGCCGCGCCGTGGCGCTCGTCGTCGATGAGCCCGAGGGAGAGGGCGCGATAGGCGGCCAGCGCGGACGGCAGCCGCACGATGTCACGGTAGGTGTCCTCGAAGAGCTGCTCCGCCTGCCCGCCCTCGAGCGATGCGGCGAACGCGCGCGGATCGGCCGCGAGGTCGCCCAGTCGCGCCGCGACGCTGAGCGAGCTGCCGGCGAGCACATCCAGCGCGACGCGACGCGTCCCCTCCGGAAGTCGGTCGGGCTGCGCGAGGACCTCGTCGGCCGTCCGCAGGTCGTAGACGGTCGTGATGCCGAGCGCGGCGATGCGCGGCAGATCGCGGTCGGTGAGCGATGCGAGTCCTGCGGAGCGGTAGAGCACCCCCGACCGGATCGGGCCGTGCGGTGTGCGCAGGCCACCCAGATCGCGCAGGTTCGGCGCGCTGGCGATCGCCATGCCGCGGTGCGACCGGTCGGTCACGGGGTGCCGCTTCGGATCGGCTCGGGTCGGGGCGCGCGCCACGACCCGTCGAGCACGGCGGCGCGAGGACGATAGAGACGGATCGTGTAGTTCCAGCCGGGCATGATGGCGAGAGCGTTCGGGAAGGCTCCCGGATGCTCGCCGAAGTGCACCGAGACGCCGCCGTCGGCGTCGCGCACGGCGGTGATGCTGTTGATGCTGTTGACCCCGAGTTCGTTCGGCTCGAAGTATCCCGCCGCGTTGTACAGCGACACTGACCAGAACGCATCGACCGGCACATCCCTCAGCCGCAGACGATAGTCGGCGACGGGAAGCCCCTCGTCGACGCTGAGGTAGGTCGCCTCGTACTCGGGCAGGCCTCCCCAGCCCCCGGCGGCTCCCAGCAGGTGCATGACCGGGTCGACCTCATCCCGCGTGCCGAACGCGCGGTCGTAGGTCGAGATCCCGCGGCCGAGCGCCAGCAGCGCATCGCGCGTCGCCGATTGGGAGGCCGTGTCGTACGACGGCAGCGGGAACTCCCCCGCGCCTCCGCCCTGCAGGAGCAGTGCGTCCTGCAGCCGATTCACCTCGGCGACGTCCTCGGGGTCGTTCGGGTCCACGAGGATCCGCACCAGGATCGCGGCGTAGTCGGTTCCGACGACGTCGCGCGTCAGCCGGTGCTCGCCCGCCTCACGCAGGATAGCGGGGCCGAAGTGGTCCTGGTTGATGACGAAGACCGAGATGTACCTCTCGCCCGTCTCCGGCAGAGTGACCGTCAGCCCCGCGCGCACGTCGACGATCGCGCTGCTGTAGAGCGTGTCCCGGTTCTGCCGGATGACCGGCTGATCGTCGAGCCCCTTCAGCCCTCGGGTGTGATTCCACTCCCCGAGGCCACGGCCCGCCGCCAGGCGCGAGAACATGAGGTCGGACTCCGCCCGGGCGAAGTTCCGGACGTTGACGGTCGTGGCGGACATGACTTCCTCACGGTGACGGGCCAGGGGACGCGAGGCGCGCTCCGGCACCTCGCGGCCAGTCTCGCGGGTGAGGGATGACGACCGACGCGGCCTCATCCTTCGAGGATGAGGCGGCGAGACGGCAGGGCAGCCGCACCGTCCCGCCGCCGATATCGTGGGGGCATGAGCGACGCCGTGCGGCAGCAGCCCGCGTCCGGCGATGCCGCGCACATCCGGACCGTGCTTCGCAAGAACTGGCTGCGCCTTCTGCTCGAATCGCACACCGACGAGCTCGAGCGGCTCTGCATCGCGCACCCCGAGCCGAGCGACCCGCACGTGCTCCTCATCCGCGCCTGCTGCCGTGATGTGGTCGGGGACGCGTACGGCGCGACGTTCCTCCGCGGGCAGGGGATGCGGGTCGCCGCGGACGATTTCGTCGCCTGCTTCACGGAGCTCCTGCTCGCCGAGGATGCTCCGACGAAGGCCGCGGTCGCCGATCGAGCGCGGCAGGCGCTCGCCCAGTGCGGCCCGGACGACGACTACCCGTCTGCGCTGTTCCTGCTGGGCTGGACAGAGGTACGGCTCCGCCGCGATCCGGCCGCTGCGATCGCCCTGCTCCGCTCGGCAGCCGACGAGGCACGCCTGCAGGAACGCCCCGAGACGCTGCGGCTGGCGCGATCGAACCTCGCGTTCGCCCTCACCCAGGCGGGACTCTTCACCGAGGCCGAGCAGGTGCTCGACGCGCTTCCGGCCATGCCGGCGCCCTCCGACTGGGATCGTTTCGAGGGCGGGCTGCCCGAAGCCAACCGTGGATGCATCGCGTACTGGCGGGGCGATTTCGCGGGAGCGACCGCTCACCTCGATCCGATCATCGTGGACGGCAGCGCCGGCACGAACTTCGAGGCGCTCGCCCGCCTCTACCTGGGGATGAGCGTGGTCGCGCTGCGGCAGCAGGAGCGTTTCGACGCCACCCTGCACCTGCTGGCCGGAGTGAGCACGACAGACAAGCACGGCGTCCCCTGGGACACGCTGCGCCGCGTCGCGGCGGCGTGGCTCGCACATGCCGCCGGCGACGACGATCGTGCCCGGGAGCTGGCGGCGCCCGCGCTCGCGCGCGCGGGCGCGCCGGTCGCGCACGCCCTGCTCGCCGAGTTGTACCGCCTCCTGGGCGACCGGGAGCGCGCGGCTCGTGCGCTGAGCCTCGCCGCGTCGACGCGCATGCCCCGGTACGCACGGGTGAGCACCCTCGTGACGTCCGCGGCGCTGGCCGCCGTCGGCGGGCACGGCGGCCAGGCGCACGAGCACCTCGACCTCGCGCTCGACGCCGCAGCACCCGAACGGATCCTCGCCCCGTTCCTGACCGGCGACGCCGTGGTGGCCGACCTGCTGGATGCGCACGCCCACCGAGGATCTCGTCACCGGGATTTCCTGCAGACCGTGCTCGAGCAGCGCGCGCGGCTCTCGACGCATGTGTCGGGTGTCTTCACCCCCCGGGAGCGGGACGTGCTCGCGTGCCTGCGCACGACGATGACCGGCGACGAGATCTCGGCGCACCTGGGGATCGCGTATCCGACCGTGAAGACCCACATCCGATCGATCTATCGCAAGCTCGGCGTCACCTCGCGACGCGACGCCGTCCGCGCCGCCGACGCCCGGTAGGACGCGATCCTGCCTCGTCCGTGACATCGACCTCATCCGCGAAGGATGACGACGTCGCCGCGGCGTTCCCCACCCGAGCAGCATGGCTTCGATACGAGGCGCCCGCCGCCCGCCCCGACCCGCGCCGCGGCAGCGCCCACCCCGATGGAGAAGGAAAGACCACTATGCAGTTCTGGGAGATTCTCGGCTGGATGCTCTGGGCCGTCGTGTTCGTCGGCTACCTGTTCGCGCTCTTCGCGATCGTCGCCGACCTGTTCCGCGACCACACACTGAACGGGTGGTGGAAGGCAGTGTGGGTGGTCTTCCTGGTCTTCGTGCCCTTCCTCACCGCCCTGATCTACCTCATCGCCCGCGGACAGGGCATGGCCGTCCGCAGCGATCGGGCCGCTCGAGAGGCTCACAGCGCCACCGAGTCGTACATCCAGCGGGTCGCCGGCAAGAGCCCGGCCGACGAGATCGCCGCCGCCGCGGGCCTGCTCGCGGCCGGCTCCATCACGGCGGACGAGTTCACGGTGCTGAAGGCCAAGGCGCTGTCGTGACGTGATCGGCCGCTCGTGCGGTCGGTCTATCGTGTGGCTATGAGGGCGAGCGCGGTCGAGGCGGGCGACGGCCCTGCGGACGCGGTTCCCGCGGCATCCACTCGTCGGCAGCCCTCGTTCTGGCGGTCGGTGGTCGCCGTGGCGGCGACCGCCCTCCTCATGCTCGTCGTCGACTACGCGGTCTCGTCCGCGACGATCGTCGCCCTGTTCTCGGGTTCCCTGCCGGGGATCGCGATCACCGTCGTGGTCGGGTTCCTGGTGCTCTCGGGGTCGGTGATCGCCGTGTGCGCAGCCATCACGGGTCGACGGACGATCGTCGGCGCGGTCGCTGTCACAGCGCTGCTGACCGCAGTGGGCGCCTACGGATTCGCCACCGGAATCCTCAGCCCGTTGCCGATGCAGGTCGACGTCCTCCGGCATCTCGCCGTCTGCGGGATGTCGGCCGCCGCGCTGGGGGTCTTCCTGGGCCCGTGGCCGCTGCGCCTTCTGGGCGCGGCGGCCGCAGCGGGCCTGATCGCGCTGCTCCTCCTCACGCCCACGCCCGCCGAGACGGCGACCGCCGAACGCGCGCAGCAACGGGTCGACGACCTGGATGCGGCACGATCGGCCTTCCTCGCGTCCGCCCGGTTCCCGCTCGTGACCGACCTGCCGGGCTGGAGCACCGTCGAGGTGCGGGCCACCGGCTCGGACGCCGCGACGTGGATGCGCAGTGATAGCGGCGCCGTGGCACGCGTCATCGTGCAGTGGGACGTGCCCAATCCGGACCCGCACGCTCCGTGCAACCTGATCGGGGGTCCGGGACTCGACTGGGACCGCGGCTTCGAGGAGTTCCCCTCCTGGTGCGTACGCACGGGCGACCAGTGGGCCCGCGCGGACGGAACGGCCGTCTACGTCCTGGATGCCGGGACGGCGCTGTGGATCATCGGGCTCGATGGGTACGACGCGGAACGCGTCGGCGGGACGACCGCCGCAGACGCCGAGGACATCGCCCTGCTCATCCCCTCGCTCCATCCCATGGCCCGCACGGATGTGGAGACCCACATCCTGCCGACCTACGACGGCATCAACAGCCCGGAGGTCCGTCTGCCCGGCTTCTGAGACGGTCGGACGCGGCTGTCGCGCCGTCCTGCTGCACCGAGGTGACGTTCATTCCCGGTCGGCAGCGCCGAACTCACAGCGGTAGGGGCCGATCGTCGACGATCGTGCGCATGACGAGCGTGGTGTTGAGCCGCTGGACACCCGGGAGCGCACTGAGCTGCTCGTCATAGATCCGCTGGAAGTGATCGAGATCCGCTGCGACGACACGCAGGAGGTAGTCGGGCTCGCCGAACAGCCGCTGCGCATCGATGACATGGGGTATCGCCGCGGCCCCGGTCTCGAAGGCGGCGATCGCGTCTCGGGTCGCTTCCCTCATCGTCACGAACACGAGCGTCTGAAACCCGAACCCCGCGGCGGGGGGATCGATGACCGCCCGGTAGCCCGAGATGATGCCTGCGCGTTCCAGATCACGAAGTCGACGATGGCAGGGAGAAACGGTCAGCCGCACCCGAGCAGCGAGGTCGGTGAGCGACTGCCGGCCATCCCGTTGAAGCTCCGCAAGAATCTGTCGGTCTATGGCGTCCACAGCGTGGATCTTTCCACAGATCATCGCGAAGGAAACAGAAGTTGCAATCGCTTCGCTCGGAACTTTTCCTAACCTTGCGTCATGATCGATTGCCGAGCACCGCAGCGATGAGCGGCGCGGCGATCCTCGCCTTCTGGGGCGTGTCGATGCTGTTCGTGATCACACCGGGCGCGGACTGGGCCTTCTCCATCACCGCGGGGCTTCATCGTCGGGTGATCCCCGCCGTCGGGGGTCTGCTCGCCGGACACCTCGTCGCCACCGCCGTCGTCGCTGCTGGCGTCGGCACCCTGATAACGAGTACTCTGGGCGCGCTCACCGTGCTCACGGTCGCCGGCTCCGCCTACCTCGTGTGGCTGGGGATCGGAACGCTTCGCCGCCCGACGCGAGTCGACGCGAGCGCCGAAGCCGCCACGGGCTCGGCGTGCCGCTGGTGGTTCCGCGGACTCGGGGTGAGCGGGCTGAACCCGAAAGTGTTCCTGCTGTTCCTCGCGGTGCTGCCGCCCTTCACAGATCCTGACGCACCATGGCCGCTGACAGAACAGATCCTCCTGCTCGGGCTCGTCCACCTCGGCAGCTGCGCCGTCGTCTATCTCATCGTCGGGTTCGGCTCGCGGGCCCTGCTGGGTTCGCGGCCGGTGGCCGCGCGGGTCATCAGCCGATTCTCGGGCTCGGCGATGATTCTGATCGGTGCGTTCCTCCTCGGAGAACGGTTGCTGCACCCCTGACCGGGTTCAGGACGGCACCGCGGGATCATCCGAGTCGGCCGGTATGGGCGGCGGTGACCAGAACTGGCGTGGCGCCGACCGCACGGCCGTCGCCACGGTGTGGTGGAACCAGCGCAGCGCCGGACCTTCGTAGCTCGTGGCGCGCGCGTACAGCCGCACGTCGATGGGCGCCAGATCCACCGGCAGCCGCCGCGAGACCAGCGGCCAGAGCGGGATCCAGTTCTCCGCCAGGCTCGACGGCACGACCGTCACCCACGGCCCGCCGTGAAGAAGCCCCGGCAAGGCTGAGGTGTGCCCCACGGTCAGGTCCGGGGTGATCGTCAGCCCAGCACGCTCCAGGGCGGCCTCGACGCCCGGCGCGGCGGAGTCGCTGGTGGTCGTCAGGTGACGAGCGGCGGTGATGGCGCGGCGGGTGAGGGTCTTCCGCGCGGCGAGCGGGTGGCTCGACGACATGAGCAGGACGTAACGCTCGGTCTTCAGGATGACGCCGTCCTCGACACCGGGCGGCGGGGTCGAGGCGATCGCCAGATCGACCCGCCCCCGCGCGAGCCATTCCGGGAGCGCGCGGACGTCGAGCGGGACGACCTCGACCTCGACCTGCGGCGCGATCGAGGCGATCGAGCGCAGGATGGAGGGAAGGAAGCCCACCTCGCCGAGTTCGGACAACGCGAGACGGAATCGGTGTCGTGCCGTGGCGGGGTCGAAGTCCCGAAGCCCGGCGACGGCGGCGTCGACCCGGCTCAACGCTTCACGGAACTCCGAGTAGAGCGCATCTGCCGCCGGCGTGGCCCGGAGCGAGCGCCCGTCCCGCCCGAAGAGCTGGTCGCCGAGTTCACGCCTCATACGGGTCAGCGACTGACTCACGGCCGACTGCGTCACGAACAGGCGCTCGGCGGCCGCCGTCACCGTACCCGTCTCGTATACGGCGACGAAAACCTTCAGAAGGTTGAGGTCCATGCGGCACGCTCCCTCGCGAAGCCCGATCTGGATTCAGTCAGGCTAATGCACGGTATGACGAACTTTAAGTACGGATGTCGTGTCCAACGCGCAGACTGGCACGCATCACCCACAACGACGCGGGTGGTGACCACGTTCGATCACGGAGGCTCGAAATGGCGAATCGATCAGTTGTCGCGCGGTGGGCTGTCATCGCCGCCGCGGGAACCATGTGCACGGCGGCTCTCGCCGGCTGCTCACCGTCCGGCTCCGAGGCGGAATCTGCGGGATCCGACGAGACGCGCACCATCAACGTCGCCGTTCTCCCCACATCCAACATGGCTGCCGTCTACCTCGGCGTCCAAGAGGGCTTCTTCGCCGACGAGGGGCTCGAACTGAACATGACGACGGTCGGGGGCGGCGCCGAGATGATCGCCGGCCTGCAGGCGGAGTCCTTCGACTTCGTGGTCGCCGGCTACGTCCCGATCTTCGCCGCCGCGGCGAACGGTCTCCCGCTCGCCATCATCTCCGCCAACGACGTCGGTGGAGCGACTCCGGATGAGGAATGGCAAGCGCTCGTCGTCGGTGCCGACTCGTCCGCTCAGTCCGCCGAGGATCTCGAGGGCGCGAAGATCGGCGTCAACGCGCTGAAGGGCGTCGCCGAGGCGACGATCCGGGCGTCGCTGCAGGAGCAGGGGGTGGACGACACCACCGTGCAGTTCGTCGAGATCCCGTTCTCCGAAGTGCCGGCGGCGCTGTCGAACGGCACGGTGGACGCCGCCTTCGGCTCCGAACCCTTCATCACGACGACCCTCGGGGATGGAGGCCGGATCATCGACACCCCGTCTTTCAACCTGGGCGAGAACTTCCCGAACGGTGCCTGGGCGACCTCGGCGCAACTGGCCGAGCGCGACCCGGAGCTCGTCGACCGGTTCACGGCAGCGATCACCGAGTCGCTGGCCTACGCCGCCGACAACGACGACGCCGTGCGGGCGATCCTGCCGACCTACACCGCGCTCACCCCGGAACTCGCCGCCGAGATCCGCCTGCCCATCTTCCGGTCGGAGATCGATCGGGAGCAGCTGGACACCCTCACCGGGATCCTGACCGAGTTCGGTGTCGTGGACTCGGTACCGGACCTGGACGCTCTGATCCGGAACTGAGCATCATGACCGTCGCCACATCGGTCCGGTCGGGGCGCGACGTCCCGCCCGCCGACCGACCCTCCGGTATCGCCACGCGACTGTGGCGGCACCTGGGGTCGCTCGGCGGGGCGGTGACGATCATCGTGCTGCTCGAGATCGTCACCCGGTTCGAGATCCTGCCCTCGCGGTATCTGCCGCCGCCGAGCGTCGTCCTCGCGACCCTGGGCACTCTGCTGCTCGGGGCGGTCGCGTGGCAGGCCATCGGCCTCACCCTTCTGGGCTGGGGGCTGGGCCTCGGAATCGCCACGCTGGTCGCGGTGCCTCTCGGCGTGCTGCTGGGAACGAGCGAACTGGCCTATCGCGCCACCCGCCCGATCATCGAGTTCCTCCGCCCGGTTCCCTCGGTGGCTCTCATCCCGGTCGTCTTCCTGATCTTCCGGCCCGGATCGCTCGAGGGAACGGTCTTCCTCGCGGCGTTCGCCGCGACCTGGCCCCTGCTCGTCCAGGTCATCTACGGCGTGCGCGCCATCAACCCCATCCAGTTGGCCACCGCGCGCTCGTTCCAGATCGACCGGATCCGCACCTTCACACGCGTCGTGCTGCCCGGCGCCACGCCGTACCTGGCGACGGGTCTGCGCATCTCGTCCTCCGTGGCGCTGATCCTCGTCGTCACCGGTCAGATCATCATGGGAGCCCCGGGCATCGGTCTCGAGATCAATCGCGCGCGCGAGGGAGCGAACGTCGCCCAGATGTACGCCTACGTCATCCTCGCGGGCGTGCTCGGACTGCTCCTCAACCAGTTGTTCGCCGCGATCGAACGCCGGTCGCTCCATTGGCACGCCTCTCAGCGGGTGGGGACGCCATGACCGGCAAGAACCGCCTCTCCGTGGCAGCGGAGATCCTCACCCCGGTCCTCGTGGTGCTGGTCATCCTCTGGGCCACGAACGTGGGCACGAGCTTCTTCCTCCCGCCGCTCCAGGACGTCTTCGTCGCGTTCGCCCAGAACTGGGTCTTCGCCCTCGTTCCCACCGAACTCCTCCCGAGCCTCTTCCGCCTGTTCTCGGGCTACCTGATCGCCATCGTCCTGGGGGTGTCGCTGGGCATCCTCATCGGCAAGAGCCCCCGCGTTCGTCGCCAGGCGAGCCCGATCGTCGAGTTCCTCCGCGCCATTCCCCCGCCGGCACTGCTGCCGTTCACCCTGATCGCGTTCGGCACGGGCGATGAGGCGAAGATCATCCTGATCGTCCTGATCTGCGTGTGGCCGATCCTGCTCAACACCGTGGACGGCATCACGGGCGTGGACCTCACCCTGCGCGAGACCGGCGCGAGCTACCGCATCAACCGGTGGGACACCCTCATCCGTGTCGACCTGCGCGCGGCGAGCCCTCAGATCTTCGCCGGCATGCGTGCGGCACTCCCCCTGGCGCTGATCATCATGGTGATCAGCGAGATGGTAGGCGCGACCAATGGAGTCGGCTTCTTCATCGTCCAGGCGCAGCGCACGTTCGCCATCGCGGACATGTGGTCGGGCATCATCCTGCTCGGGCTGCTCGGCTACCTGCTCAATCTCATGTTCACGCTCATCGAGCGGCGGGTGCTGGCGTGGCACCGCGGCGCTCGGGCCGCGGCCCACTGATCGACGGAGGAATCCCATGCTCGTGTTGAACAACGTCGCCAAGCGCTACGGCGACTCCGAGACCGGCACTCTCGCCGTGCAGGATCTCACCTTCGAGATCGGGCGCAACGAGGTCGTCACGATCGTGGGTCCGTCCGGATGCGGGAAGACCACGGTGCTGAAGCTGATGGCCGGGCTCATCAGCCCGTCGAGCGGCACCATCGACGTCGACGGCACACCCGTGACGCGGCCGCCCCAGGAGATCGCCCTGGTGTTCCAGGACTACGTCAACTCGCTCTACCCCTGGATGACGGTGCAGCAGAACGTCGAGTTCCCCCTGGAACGCGCCGTCCGCGACCGGGCGCACCGCCGAGAACGCGTCATGTCGGCCATCGAGTCCGTGGGCCTGCGGGGATTCGAATCGCAGTATCCGTGGCAGCTGTCGGGCGGCATGCAGCAACGCGTCGCCATCGCCCGCGGGCTGGCCTACCAGCCGCAGATGCTGCTCATGGACGAGCCCTTCGGCGCGCTGGACGCGCAGACCCGTGCGGAGCTCGAGGATCTCGTGCTGCAGGTGCGTGCGCAGTTCGGCATCACGATCGTGTTCGTCACACACGACATCGACGAGAGCGTTTACCTGGCCGACCGCGTCCTGGTGATGGGGCCCCGGCCGACCTTCATCGAGGCCGATCTGGCGGTCGGGCTGCCCTCCCCGCGCGATCAGATCGAGACCAAGGAGCTGCCCGAGTTCGCCCGGGTGCGAAGCGACGTCTACCGGCGGATCCGGCGCTCCAGCGACATCATGCGTTCGCGGGCCGGCGCGGCGGTCACCTCATGACGATGACTTCTGCCGCCACCGCCGCGGAGACCGCCGCCGCCCGAGGAGAGGCCCCGATGCCAGAGACGATGACGGTCGGCGAGGCCATCGGACGAGCACTGGCGCACCGCGGCGTCGGGCACGTGTTCGGCGTGGTGGGCAGCGGCAACTTCATGGTCACGCACGGGATGGTCGCCGGCGGCGTCGCGTTCACCGCCGCGCGTCACGAGATGGGGGCGGCATCCATGGCGGATGCGTTCGCGCGCCTCACCGGCCGGGTCTCGGCCGTCAGCGTGCACCAGGGATGCGGTCTCACCAACGCCATGACGGGGATCGGCGAGGCGGCGAAATCGCACACGCCGATGCTGGTCGTCACGGGCGATACCGCCGTGGGACAGGAGGTCGGCAACTTCGTCATCGATCAGGACGCCCTCGTCGCCTCCGTCGGCGCAGTCCCGCGACGGATCCACTCCGCCGCGACCGCCGTCGCCGAGGCCGTCGCGGCGTACGACATCGCGGTGCGCGACCGCGCGACCGTCGTGCTCTCGCTGCCGGTCGACCTGCAGGCCGAACCCTGCCCGCATCCCGACCCGCCGGCCCCGCCGCTTCGCGTGCTGCCGTCCGGCGGCGCTGCGGCAGCCGTCCGAGAGCTCGCGGACCTGCTCGCGACCGCCCGGCGCCCCGTGATCGTCGGCGGCCGCGGTGCACGCGGCGCCTCGACCGAGCTCCGCGCGCTCGCCGCGCGCACCGGCGCGATCCTCGTGCCCTCCGCCGGCGCACGCGGTTTGTTCGCGGACGAGGAATGGGCGCTCGACGTCATGGGCGGCTTCGCCACTCCTGGCGCCCGGGAACTGATCCGAGAGGCGGATGTGCTCGTGGCCTTCGGCGCCGCACTCAACCCGTGGACGACGCACCACGGGACCCTCGCCGTGCAGCCCGTGGTGGTGCAGGTCGACGACCGCGCAGACGCGATCGGGAAGTACCGCGACGTGACGCTCGGGATCCTCGGCGACGTCGGCGCGGTGGCCGCGTCGGTCACAGAGCTCCTCGGGGCGCCGTCGTCGACCCCGGGCGGCTGGCGCACCGCCGCCACGGCGGAGCGGATCCGGCGCGCGCGCTACTGGACGCAGAACCTCCCGGACGAACCGTCGGCCGAGGGGCGCATCGGCGCGGCCGAGCTCACCGGAGCCCTCGACGCCATGATCCCGATCGAACGGGTCGTCGTGCCCGACGGCGGCAACGTCAACATGTACGCGGGAGCATTCTTGCGCGTGCCCGACGACCGCGGGTTCGTGATGCCCCTGTCGTTCCAGGCCATCGGCCTGGGGCTGGCCAACGGCATCGGCGCCGCGATCGCCCGCCCCGACCGGATGACGGTCGTCGGAACCGGCGACGGGTCGTTCATGATGGGCGCGAACGAACTCGACACCGCGGTGCGCGAAGGCCTGGGCATGCTGGTCGTCGTGTACAACGACGACGCGTACGGCGCCGAGGTGCACCTGTTCGCCGACCATCCGGACAAGCAGGACATCGTGCGGTTCCCCGAGACCGATCTGGCGGCCGTAGCTCGCGGGTTCGGTTGCGAGGGCGTCACCGTCCGCACCCTCGGCGATCTCGCTGCCGTCCAGGAATGGCTGGACGGACCGCGCAGGACACCGCTCGTGGTCGATGCGAAGGTCACCGGCAGCGCGTCGCCGCTCATGGCGGACTCCGCCGCGCACTGAGTCTTACTGCTCACCGCCGGCGCCGGAATGGCGCGGCGTGAGTAGCCTCGGGGACGGGGACGGCCGCTGTGGGAGCGCGCCGCCCTTTCACCGGGAGTGGGCAAGGGATGTTCGCACGTGTCACGGGGGCCGCGGCGTCCGTTCTGTCCGTTCGCGCCGCGCGGACCCGCCTGCTGGCGCTCGTCGCGGGCGGTGCGCTCATCGCCGGCTCCGGCCTCGTGTCCGGCATCTCGCCCTCAGCGCAGGCGGCGACTCCCCCGACCGACATCGTCACGCTCGAGCGCTCGCTCACGATCACCCCGTCGACACCGGCGAAGTCGTGGACGGTGCCAGCAGCGATCGCCGGCGCCATCGACGTCACCGTCGTGGGGGCACCCGGCACCGGTCTGCAGGGTGGGGGCGCCGCGGCAGCGTTCGACTTCAGCGCCACGCGCCCGGCCGGCGAGCAGTGGTCCTTCGTCTTCGGCGCGCAGAACGCCCAGTCCTTCGCGTCGCTCGCCGGCGGCGCGGGCATCGGGCTCCCGGCGCTGCGCCCCGGTGAGGCCGACATCTGGGCGTGGCCGTGGAAGGCGGCGCGACAGAGCGGGGCGAATGGCGGAGATGCCACCGCCATCATCGCGGGCGCCGGTGGAGCGCGCTGCGACAGCGATGCCGAGGTGCTGGCCGTCGCCGGCGGCGGAGGCGGCGGCAGCGGTGAATCCCGCGTGTGGAGCGTCGGCAGCGTCCTCGCGAACGCGGCCTACCGGGGCGGGGAACCGGGCCGCGATGCCCGCGCATGGGTGCGCGGCACGGCGCTCAGCGCGGGGGCGCTGTGCGCCACCGTCGGCACGAACAGCCGTGGCGCCGAGCCGCAAGGCGAAGACCTCTTCCGTCACGCCGGGGGCGGCGGAGGCGGCGGAGGCGTGACCGCGGGCGACGGCGGCGGCCCCGACCGCATCGACCACGGCTTCTTCCGCGACGACTTCACCTCGGCCGGCGGCGGGCAGGGCGGCAGCAACTACCTCTCCCCCAGCATCTGCGGCAACTGCGCCGACCGGGAGGCGCGCCCCTCGCGCAGCGGACAGTCGATCACGCTGCGGTGGCAGGAGAAGCACACCCCCGTGATCACGGCCGACCGCCCCAACAACCCGCTCATCGTGCGCGTCGTGAGCGCCGAGACCGGCCAGCCGCTGCCCGGCACGATCACGATCGGACGTGAGGACGGCACCCCCATCCTCACCACGCCGAACGGTGTCGGCCGATGGAGCATCGATGCGCTCGCGCACATCAGCGAGATCAACGTGATCGACCGCAGCGACGACGACGAGTACATGGGCTACGAGAACATCACGATCGCGTACACGCCCGACATCCCCACCGCCCGCGGCGGGCAGATCGTGCACCTGATCGAGAGCGTCGAGGCCACGACCACCGTGACGACGCAGGTGCGTCGTCAGGCGGACGGCACCTTCCTGCTCGTCGCTCGCTGGGATGCCCTCGTCGGGTCGAGCGCGGTCGACCTCGACGGGCACAGCATCGAGGTGCGCGCGAACCCGCCCCGTACCTTCGACGACACCGTCGCGACGCTTCCGCTGCTGCGCTCCGCCTCGCTTCCCGAGAACGCGCGGTGCGTCGCCATCCGCATGGATGCGCCGGACACCACAGACATCGGCCTCGTGTTCCACGAGACGAAGACCCTGTGGCGGTCGTCCTCCCAGACGCGTGTCGACGCGACGACGCCGCAGGGCGACATCGGCATCGACTGCGGCGCGCCCGTCGACCTCGTCGTCGATGCGCCCCCGCCGCCGCCGGAGACACCCGTCGACGAGGGGGAGTGGCCGACCGGGCCCGACTGGCACTGGACCGGCACCGAAGAGGTCGCCTACGACCGGCCCCCGAGCGGGTATGAGCCCGGCAAGGTCGTCATCCAGCGCACGTACTGGACGGGCGGCGGCGAAGAGAACCGCTACGTCGTCCACTACTACTACGACAACACGTACGCCGGCTACGCCACGTACGACCACTCCGGGTGGGGTCTCGCGCTGCCACCGCTCACCCCGGGCGAGCACACCGTGCAGGCCGTGTTCACCCCGATCGAGACCACCGGCGGCGAGGCTGTCGTCGACGGCGGCGTCGGCCCGGTGCACACGTTCACGGTGCCCGCGGACTCGACGTCCGTCACGCTCGCGGCGTCCGCCGACGACGCGGATGCGGCGGGGGTGCGGCGCGCGGCCGCGACGGATGACGAGGAGCTGACCGCGGGAGAGCCGTTGCAGCTGAAGGCCCAGGTACGCGGCGACGGGATCGAACGCGTCGACGGCGGGCTCGTCGCGTTCTACGACGATGAGCTTCTCATCGGGCACGCCCCGGTGGTCGAGGGCACCGCGACCCTCGGCGGTGTGCACCTCGACGGCATGAGCAACCGGGTGCGCGCCGCATATCTCGGCGTCGACGGCGTGACCCTGCCGAGCGAGTCCGACCGGCAGACCGTGGCCTACGGCGAGACCGGGGTCGAGCTCGATGTCCAGGGCGCCCTCGACACCCTGGTCGCCGACGCCGATGGCCAGATCGTCTTCACCGCCCGCGCGGTGAGCGGCGACCGCGCGCCGTCGGGCACGCTCTCGCTGCGGTCCGAGCAGGATCACGAACTCCTCCTCTTCTCCGACGCGGATGCGGTCCCCGGCGTCGACGGCCGCTCGCTGAGCTGGGCTCTCCCCCTGTCGGTCCTCAGCGCCGACGCGCACGTGCTGCAGGCGTCGTTCGAGGGAGACCCCGGCTTCGCCGACACCAGGTCGGCGACGTGGACGACCACGGTCGAGAAGCGACCTTCCACCGTCTCGGCCGTCCCATCGGCACCGCGGGGTGCCACGATCGGCCTCGACGTCGCCGCATCCATCGACGACGAGGGCAAGACGGCGCGGTTCGCCGGCGACCAGCCGAGCGGGGACGTCCGCGTCTGGGCGGGTGACGAGCTGATCGCACAGGGCTTCGTCCTCGACGGAACGGGCACGGTCGACGTCCCGGCGGATGCGGCAGGCCGAGCGGGCGGGCAGCTCCGTGTCGAGTTCCTTCCGGCGAGCTACGACACCGCGGCGTCCGAGACGTCCGTCCGCATCCAGGCGGCCGCCGCGGGCCTCGCGACCACCGGCGCCGAGGTTCCGGTTCCCGCCTCGCTCGGCATCGTCGGTGCGCTGCTCCTGTTGGGAGCCGGTCTCGTCTGGGCGGGAAGACGGCGAGCGCGGACGACGCTCGGCTGAGTCCGGGCGGGCACGCGTCCCAGGTTCCACGGTCGACGAGCCGTCGATTCGGCACCCTCGCTGGCTACCGCCCGCTGAGCGCACGAGCCGATAGCGTTGAGGGGCACCAGAGAGCGAAGGCCATTCGTCTGGTGCGCGTCATGGGAGGGGCAGCATGCGCAGATACCGCTTCTCGAGCCACGGACGGAACAGGGTGCTTGTCGCCGCCGTGTGCGTCGTCGCGCTCGGCCTGGCCGCCGGCAGTCTCACCTCCTGTGCGGCCGAGCAGGAGCCGCTGGAGTTCCCGGCGGTCTCGTGGGAGGACGGCACCCCAGCCGGTCCGCTGGAAGCCGACCCGTGGGTACAGGGCGTGCGTGCGGAGCTCGAGGCGGAGGCGGTAGCCCGCAATCGGCTCGACTTCAGCATCCCCGAGTTCGCACAGACGGCGACACAGACGTACATCAATCGCGTCGCTTCGGATGCCATCACCGACGTTTCCCAGCATGGGGCCACCGACCTGTACCCCGGGCCACTCCCCTTCGTTCCCGTCGAGGTCAGGGTCGGATACGACGGCAAGGACGACGACGCGGCAGAAGTACGAGGCTGTGTAGCGACCGACTGGACCACGGAATCCGGCAAACCCGCTGACGATCTCACCGCGAGGGGTATCGCATACAGACTGACACGGGATTCGGGGGGACTTGTGAAAGTCGATTCGACCCTCGCGCTTCATGACCTTGACTGCACGGCCCTCGATCCGCTGCCTGTCGCTCTGTTCACCCCCGCGCCCGAGCCATCCGGGATCACCGAGGTATACGACATCACCCGGCCCAGCGGCACCAAGGTCGGCGGCAGCAGCTAACCCGGGATCGAACTCGATCCGCTCACGTCAGCACGCTCCCCGCACGCCGCCGGGGCGCGCTCACTCGGTCCGGCTTCCGATGGGCCACGGTTCGTAGACCACGTCTGCGAAGGCCGCCACCTCGCGGCGCAGACGCGCGGCGATACCGGCGCCCTCGTCCCGCCACCGGTCCGCGTTGTCGGCGTTGTCCCACCCCTCGATCGGATCGAAGTGCGCCTCCCACAGCGCATTCCACGCGGCCATGTCTCGCGTCAGCTCGGCAGACAGCCCGTACATCTCAGGCGTCGTCGTGTAGCCGACGTCCCAGGTCGGAGTGGAGTTCTCCCACAACGGCCAGTCGCGTGAGTAGTCGGGGAACAGCCGGATGGTGCGGCGCTGCGGGACCTCCTGCGTCATATCCACACCCGCTCAGCTGGGCAGCGGTTCGGGGCGTGTGAGCCCCGCGTAGGGCTCGAGGCGGCGTTCGAACTCCGCGCGATCCGCCTCCGGGAGCAGCGCGTTGGCGCCGTAGAGGAACGAGATCGCGTTCGGCTGCCAGCCGTATTCCTCCGAGCCTTCGGCCTGCTCGGTGAACCGACCGTCCCGGTCGAGCGACAGATCGGTGATCGTGAACCACAGCCACTGGCCGCTCTCTCCGTCGAGTGAGCCCGCCACCGTCACCGACTCCGCCGGGATCGCGGACCCGAAGGCCTCGGCGAGCTCGGCATCCGTCATGTCGCCTCGGTCGTGATCGAGCGTCAGCTCGCCGTAGCCGTGGCGCGCGGCCACCTCAGCGATGATCGCCAGCACCCGCTCCTTCTCACCCCAGGTCGCCGGCACCGTCGTGGACTGTCGACTGTTGATGTTGAGCGTCGAGAGCATCGAGGTGCCGCCGTAGTAGTTCTGTGCGGGGAAGGCGATGTCGTCGCCGTTAGGCGTCGGCGGCGGCGCCCATTCCAGGCCGAACTCGGCCGAGAGCGCGTCCTCGATCTCCTGCATGAGCGCGCGCCCCGAGGCCTCGCCCTCTTCGAGCGACGGGCCCGCCAGAACCTCGGACGGCTCCAACTCGGGGACACCGGGATAGTCCCGCCAGAACACCTCGCGCGTGCCCTCGGTGGTCTCGACCGTCGTGACGACCCCTCGCGCGCTCTCGGTGATCATCACCGCGATCGCCGCCGCCGGCGCCCCCACGACGACCGCCCCGACGGCGATCGACGCGACGACGACGATGCGACGCGGTGACACCGCGCGCGCTCCTTCGGATGTGGCCGACACGAGCGCGCCCCATGCCACCTGGCGCCGGGAGATACCGAGCTCCTCCGCGCCGGCGAGGTCGGCGAGCCACTCCTCGCGGCGGGTCTGGCGCCGCGCTCGCGGCAGAAGACACACCGCGACGGCCACGAGGAACCGCGCGCCGTTCATCGCCCGAGTCCGAACGCCAGGCGCGGCGTCGCTGACGCGACCGCTCGGGGCTGGCGTGCCGCCACGACGGCGGCGGCTTCTACACGCCCCACGTCGGTCAGGCGGTAGTACCGCCGACGCGGACCCGTATGCGCCGAGTCGCCCTCCCACTCCCCCGTGATCCATCCCAGATCTTCCAGGCGCGACAGGATCGGATAGACGGTGCCCGGCGCCCGCTCGACAGCCTTCGCAAGGGCCAGCCCCCAGACCGGCTCTCGCGCATCCAGAAGCACGCGCACGACGTCGAGGGTGGGAACGGTGACCCGGGTGAGACCTGGCATGGCGCTTATTCTATATATCTAGAACAGTCTGCGCGCGCTTCTCCGGGGTGACGCTCAGCATCCGTCGCTCCACGGCCGCCGCGCGATACCCTCGTTCGCGAGCGATCTGCTCGGCGAGGGGATGAGGAACCATGACGCGCGTGTGGCTATCGACCTGGGAGTGGGCGTGCTGCGGCGAGCCGTTCGCGGTCGGCGACCACGTCGACTTCGGGATCTCATCCCGCGAGCTCGAGGACTGGTTCACGCAGACACTGGGCGCCGCTCTGTCGAGCACCGTCGACGCGGTCGAGTCGCATCACGAAGTCGAGTTCACCGATCGCGTCTCGGGCATCGTCACGGCCGTGCACGCGGTGTCGCAGGGGTTCGTCGAGCGGCGCGAGCTCCGTCGTCCCGGACACGGCGCACCGCGCGACGCCGTCGCGCCCGCGGCAGGCGAGGAATGGCCGATCGTCTCGACCGTCGGCAACGGCTTCATGGCCGTCAGCCGACCGAGCCGATACGTGACGGTGTCCGAACCCGTGCCCGACTCCGCTGAGCTTCACGAGATGCAGGGTGTGCGGCGAGCAGGAGAGAAGGCGGTCGACGAGTCGGATGACGCACCGCCGGCCGACGCGGAGCCACCGGCGGAAGCGCGAACACGGAGCATCGCGGGGTGGCTCGTCGACGTCGATGAGGGCGCTGCGGCGACCTAGTCGTGAACGCGGACCGTCCCTGACGCGGCGATCGACTGCGGGGCGATCGACTACGGGGCGTGCGGGCGGGTCAGCGCATCGACGATGACCCGGGGGTCGACGTCGATGTTGTCAGCGGCGATCGAGCGCCGGCGCCGACGGCCGCCGTCCTCCCGGATGAACTCCACGCGCGCCGCCTGCAGGCCCGATGCGGGGATGATCTCGGCGCTGGTTCCCTCCCGGCTCCACTCCTCGGCACGGATCCGGGGTGCCAGTGCCGACGGCCGGTCGAGAGCCGGGAAGAGCACGGCGTCGGGGGTGATCGTCACCGCGACCTCGGGCACGTGCGGCTGCCGCCGAAGCTGACGCACTCCCAGCGCTCCGAGCGCGGTGGGGACCAGGAGCAGCGCGACCGCGGCGAAGATGAGGGGCGCGTTGATGCCGTCGGCGGCGGTCGCCGCAGCGATGAGGGGCACGAGCACGAGGAGCCCGAACAGCATCCCGAGGATCACCAGCAGGATGCCCTGCCGGCGCACGAGGCGCCGAAGCGTCTGCTCGACGGCAGCTCGGCCGGACTCGTCGTAGCGCACCACCAGCGTCAGGTCAGAGGTCATCGATCCCCCGCGGCGGGTTCCCCGGTCCCGTCGCCGGTGTCGTGCACATATGTCCACCCGTTGAGCTCATCTTCGCGGATGGTTTCGTCGACCAGACGCGCACGGCGCATGACATCGGCAGCATCGGAGACCACTTGATCTTCCGTAGGGCGCACCATATGCCGACGCGCCTCGGCGACGGCGTCGTCGAGCGCTCGACGACGCTCCTCGTCGAGCGGCTCGGGCGGGTCCGCGAGAAGTTGCATCTGGGAACCGAAGGACGCACGCCACTGCGGGTCCGCCAGCAGGGTGCGCAGCGGTCGCTTCCCGCTCGCGACCAGACGCAGTCGGCTGGCGTACGCCGCGTCGTCCGTCGCGTCGGCGAGCTCGATGAGCCGCGCCTGGAGCTGCCGCGCAAAGTCGTCGCCTGTGTTGCGCAGTAGTGCAGGGGAAACGTCGGGTCGGTCCACGTCAGGCCTCCGGAAGCGGAACGAACTCAATGGCCGTGGTCGCGGAGCCGAGGGTCGCACCGGCCGCGATGGCCGTCGAGGTAGCGGTCATCATCACGCCCCACGCGGCGGAGAATGCCTCCACGGCCGCGATCACCGCCGAGACGATGGCGGCGGGAGCCATCCCACCGAGGGTGAAGAGTGCGGCGATGGCCTCGGCGACCGACGACACCCCCATAGCTGCGGCGATCACCGCATCGACGAGGGCGTCGATCGCCGAGAGCATGGCCTGGCACGCCCCGAACGCGGCCCACGCAGCGTTGGTGTACTTCGCCTCAAGATCGCCGTAGACCTCAGGCTGAGCTGCGAACGCCGCCACCAGCTCCGCGAAGTACTCTCCCGCACGGTCTGCGCCGTCGCCGCTCGTCCAGGCGGCGAAGACGTCGACGGCGAGGTTCTGAACAGCCGCGGAGAGCTCTGCGAAGAACTCACCCATATGGCCGAAGGCGCTACCTGCCAGCGCGACTTTGTCCCAGTCGCCGCTGATTTTCTGGGCGAGGAACTCGAAAACGTCCTGACCGCCGGTCCATCCCGGTTGGACCAGCTGGATCACGCCGTTGATGATCTGGCGAGCCCAGAAGGACAACGAAAGGTAGTCGGGCCAGTTGATGACGCCCCAGACAACCTGGAAGGCCGGATCTGCCAGTGAGGACTCCGGCGCCACGAGTGCACCGACGGGTGAGGTGAAGGCGAGGCTCTGACGGGACGAGCTGGCGTCCAGCGGAACGGTCGCCGCCGAGGGGTCGAGGTCGGCGAAGAGGTCGCGAACATCGACCTGGGCGTCGTGCTCGGTGTCATCGAAGCGCTGCGCGACATCATCCAACGCGCTCTGCGTTGCGACCATCAACGCCTTGGAGCGCAGGAGCCCGGACTCGACCTGCACCGCAAAAGAACTGTGCTCGGCAAGGAGCCAGTCCATCAACGCGCCGGCGACCCACGACTGCGACGTGTCGATGTTGGCATCGAAGTACTCCAGCGCCCGATTCCCATCGGCCGCAAGCTGCCCGGATGCCTCGCCCCCACCGCGAACGACGGATGTGTCGACCTCGATGGTCATGCGCGTCTCCCCCCGGTTTCGTGGTCAGCCTACACAGCGGCCTCCACGGCTTCGCAGACGTTTCCACAGGGCGCTCGGCACGCACGCACGTCGGGATCGTCGTGCGATCCTTCGGGGGTCTCGGCGGACGGGATCGTCGACGCCCGCGTAAATCCGGGGCGAAACGGCCCGGCAGCCCTGCTCAAGACCCTTTCATCACGCGGCGGACCAGCCACTCGGCGTTCGGCGAGTGGTACCATTTTCGGTACAACTCCGGGAGGACTCATGGCCATCACCGCAAGCGAGGCACGCCGCGACCTTTTCGGCCTCATCGAGCGCGTCAACCTCGACCACACGGAGATCGAGATCACCTCGAAGCGAGGCTCCGCCGTGCTCATGTCGAAAGACGAGTACGACTCCCTCGTCGAGACGAGCTATCTGCTCCGCTCCCCCGAGAACGCCCGTCGCCTCCTGAGCGCCCTGGCAAGCGCTCGCGACGGCGAGATCGAAGAACGCGACCTTCTCGAGCCGTGAGCGACCGCAAGCTGGCCTGGACAGCCGAGGGGTGGCAGGACTACCTCTATTGGCAGACGCAGGACCGCAAGACACTGCGCCGCATCAACCAGCTCATCGCCGACATACTCCGCGGCGATCCATTCGAGGGAATCGGCAAACCCGAAGCCCTCAAGCACGCCCTCGCCGGCGCCTGGTCACGTCGCATCGACGAGGCGAATCGCCTCGTCTACATCGCGAGTGACACCCACATCACGATCCTGCAGGCGCGCTACCACTACTGAATCGACTACTTGTTAGCCAACGCCCGCGTCGTTCCGGGGCAAAACAGCCCGTTCAGTTGTTGAAGCGGAACTCCACCACGTCGCCGTCCTGCATGACGTAGTCCTTGCCCTCGAGCCGGGCCTTGCCCTTGGCGCGGGCTTCGACGACCGAGCCGGTCGCGACGAGGTCGTCGAACGAGATGACCTCGGCCTTGATGAAGCCCTTCTCGAAGTCGGTGTGGATCACACCGGCCGCCTGCGGGGCTTTCGATCCCTTGGGGATCGTCCACGCGCGCGACTCCTTCGGCCCCGCGGTGAGGTAGGTCTGCAGACCCAGCGTGTCGAAGCCGATGCGCGCCAGCTGGTCGAGACCCGACTCGTCCTGTCCGGTCGAGGCCAGCAGCTCAGCGGCCTCCTCGGGGTCGAGATCGATCAGCTCCGACTCGATCTTCGCGTCGAGGAACACGGCCTGTGCCGGCGCGACGAGGGCCGACAGCTCCGCCTTGCGTGCGTCATCCGTCAGCACCGCCTCATCCACGTTGAAGACGTAGATGAACGGCTTGGCGGTCAGCAGACCGAGCTCGCGGATGGGGGTGAGGTCGATCGAGGAGCCCGACAGCAGGTTGCCGCGCTCGAGCGCGTCCTTCGCGGCGGTCGCGGCCTCGAGCACCGAGGGGTCGAGCTTCTTGCCGCGCACCTCCTTCTCGTAACGCGCGATCGCCTTCTCGAGCGTCTGCAGATCGGCGAGCGCGAGCTCGGCGTTGATCGTCTCGAGGTCGTTCTTGGGATTCACCGCGCCATCGACGTGCACCACGTCGTCGTCGGCGAAGCCGCGTACTACCTGGGCGATCGCGTCGGCCTCGCGGATGTTAGCGAGGAACTGGTTGCCCAAACCCTCACCCTCGCTCGCGCCGCGCACGATGCCCGCGATGTCGACGAACGACACCGTCGCCGGCAGGATGCGCTCGCTGCCGAAGACCTCGGCGAGCTTCACCAGCCGCGGGTCGGGCAGATTCACGACCCCGATATTCGGCTCGATCGTGGCGAACGGGTAGTTCGCCGCGAGAACCTGATTCTTGGTCAGTGCGTTGAAGAGCGTGGACTTGCCCACGTTAGGGAGACCGACGATTCCGATGGTAAGTGCCACGGGACCCCAGTCTACGTGGCGCCGGCCCCGCGCCCGTCGCCCTGCTCCCCTCCCCCGTTCCTCTAGGCGTCGCGCCCTCGCCAGCCCATCCACATCCCATCGCCCCGCCATTCGCGCCACATCACGTCGCCCCGCCACCCATCGCCCCGCCACCCACGGGAGGAGATCGAGCGAGCGGAGGACCGGATGCCGCACATCGATCCTCCGCTCAGCGAATCTCCTCCGCTCGGCGCCCCCGCGACGCACGCTGCCGCTCGGCGGACTCTTCGGCTCCCACCCACGCCTCCCGCCCACCGCCCGCTCCCCCGAACTCCTCGCGCTCCGCCATCCCCTCCACATCCGATCGCCCCGCTGTGCTCGCCACATCCGATCGCCCCGCCATCCGCGGGAGGAGATCGAGCGAGCGGAGGACGGGATGCGGCAGATCGATCCTCCGCTCGGTGGATCTCCTCCGCTCAGCGCGCACGAAAGCCGCGAAAGCCGCAACGCCCCACAACCACAACCACCCGCGCCGCCCACGCGACACGCCCACACCCCGGCGCGCCTCGCCCGACCCGTGGATGCGGCGGGTCAGGCTGGCAGCGTGGCCCTGGACTTCACCGCGATCGACTTCGAAACGGCGAACTCCTCGAATGCGTCCGCGTGCGCGGTGGGTCTGGCCCGGGTGCGCGACGGCCGGGTCGTCGCGACCGCGGGCTGGTTGATCCAGCCGCCCGCCGGGCACGACCGGTTCTTCGAGCTGAACATCGGCATCCACGGCATCCGTCCCGAGGATGTTCTGACGGCCAAGACCTGGAGCGAGCAGCTCGACGACATCGCCGCCTTCGCGGGCGCCGACACCCTGCTCGCCCACAACGCGGGCTTCGACATGGCTGTGCTCCGCCGCGCCTGCGAGGCCACCGGCGACATCTGCCCGCCGTATCGCTATGCCTGCAGCCTGCAACTCGCCCGCCGCACCTACGACCTGCCCTCGTACCGCCTCCCCGCCGTCGCCGCCGAGGCGGGCTTCGTCGGCTTCGCCCACCACGACGCGACCGCCGACGCCCTGGCCTGCGCCCACATCGTCATCGACGCCGCCACCCGCTGGCAGTGCGATGACCTCGACGCCCTCGCGGATGCGGCCGGGATCCGCGTCGGAGCGATCGAATCCGCGGTGGCTGCGGCCGCGTGAGCCGTCGATGTCGGGGGCTCCCGGCATCCTGAGGTCATGGACTTCGTGACCGTCATCGTCGCCGTGCTGTGCCTGGCCGCCGGCGTGGCCCTGGGGTGGTTCGCCGCGCAGTCCCGGACGGCCGCCGTCTCGGCCCGCGCGGCGGCGGCCGAGGCCAACGCCGCGAGTGCGCGCGCCGAGCTCGACCGCCAGGGTGCCGTCTACCGGGAGATCGTGGAGCGCACCCGCTCCGATCAGCGTGAACGCGATGACCGTGACCGCCGCGACCAGTCCGTCGTCGCGGCGCTCGCGCCCGTGCGCGACACGCTCGTGCAGGTGCGACAGAAGGTCGACGACCTCGAACGCGAGCGGCACGCCCAGTACGGGGCGCTCACCGAACAACTGCGCCGCGCGCACGAGTCCGACGAACTGCTGCGCGAGACGACCGCATCGCTCTCGAGCGCCCTGCGCTCCACCAGCACGCGCGGCGTCTGGGGCGAGACCCAGTTGCGGCGCGTCGTCGAAGCGGCGGGGCTGACGCGGCACGTCGACTTCGACATCCAGTCGTCGATCTCGACGGATGCGGGTGCCGGCCGCCCCGACATGGTCATCCGACTTCCCGGTGGCAAGGCGATCGCGGTCGACGCCAAGGTGCCGCTGGACGCCTACCTCGAAGCGAATGCGATCCCCGACACGGCCTCGGGCGACGACGCCGTCCGACGCCGCGCGCTGCGCGACCGTCATGTCAAGGCGCTGCGCGCGCACATCGACGCGCTCGCCAAGAAGCAGTACTGGGCCGGCCTCGATGCGAGCCCCGAGTTCGTCGTGTGCTTCGTGCCGAACGAGTCGCTACTGTCGACGGCCCTCGAGGACGACCCGGCGCTGCTCGACTACGCGTTCCGCCAGCGGGTGGCACTCGCCTCCCCCGTGAACCTCTGGGCTGTGCTCAAGACCGTCGCCTACACGTGGACCCAGCAGGCGGTCTCCGACGACGCGCGCGAGTTGTTCACGCTCGGCACCCAGCTCTACGAGCGCCTCGGCGCCATGACCGGCCACGTCGAGGACCTGCGACGCGGCCTAGAGCGCACCGTCGACAGCTACAACCGCTTCGTCGGATCGCTCGAGACGCGCGTGCTGGTCAGCGCCCGACGCTTCCCCGGCATCGACGAGACGAAGCTCGACGCGGTCACTCCCCCGGCGGTCGTCGAGACCGTGCCGCGGCGTCTGAGCGCCCCGGAGTTCACGGCCGCGCTCGACGCCGTGCGCGAGGCCACCGGCGCGGGCGCCGAGGTGACCGACGAGGAACCGGAATCACGCGGACACGACGCCCCGCAGCCTTCCGCCGCCGACGGGCGACGCGAGGCCTGACGCGGTCCTCGGGCGTCGCCCGTGGCCCTCAGTCGATGCGGGCGTCCTCGGCCGTCTGCTCGGCCGCGGCGCCCTCTTCGGGAGATTCCGATCCGGTCGAGGCATCGTCCTTCGTCGGCTGATCGCCCTGTTGCTTGCCGCCCGCCGTCTTGGGCGGGCCGGGGACGGGTCGGTCGTCGCTCATGCTCTGGCCACCTTCTTCTCGATCTTGCGCCGCAGCTTCTTCACCTTGGGGTCACGCCACACCGTGCGGGCGACGACGACCGCCGCACCCGCGCGGCGCAGCCAGGTACGCGATGCCCAGTAGATGACGAGCCCTGCGCCGCCGATCAGCAGTACGCGCTTCAGTTGCGCCATGTGGTGTCCCTCCGTCGTTCGTGAGCCCCAGTCCACGCCCGCAGCGGCCCGTTCGTACAGGGCTTGCACGCGACGCCGAGGTGTGCGGGCTCCGTTCGCCCGTCGCGGAACACCCTCGCCAAGGCGCGTCCCCGCACCCACGATGGGGGCATGAGACTCCTCGTCCTCGGTGGCACGGCCTGGCTCGGTCGCACCACAGCGCAGGCAGCCCTCGACGCCGGACACGCGGTCGCCTGCGCGACACGCGGCGACGGGATCCCCGCCGGCGCGCAGCGCATCCGCATCGACCGCGACGATCCGGACGGCCTCGCGCCGCTGCACGGTCAGACCTGGGATGCGGTGATCGACGTCGCCCGGGAACCCGGGCACGTCCGACGGGCCACGCGTGCGCTCGCTGATGCCGCCGGGCGCTACGTGTTCGTCTCCACCTGCAACGTCTACGCCGACCAGTCGACGATCGGCGCCGACGAGACGGCGCCACTGCTTCCACCGCTGGATGCGGATGAGATGGCGTCCCTCGAGGACTACGGCTCGGCGAAGGTCGCCGGCGAGCAGGCCGTCGTCGCGGCATTCGGTGCGGACCGGTCGGCCCTCGTCCGGCCCGGTCTCATCGGCGGGCCCGGCGATCCCACCGGACGGTCGACCTACTGGCCACGGCGCTTCGCACGGCCCTCGTCATCCGACGGCGCCGTCCTGTCGCCGGACGCGCCGCAGCTTCCCACAGCCCTGCTCGATGTCCGCGACCTCGCCGCCTGGCTCGTGCACCTGGCGAGCGGCCACGGCGCCGGTGCCTACGACGCCGCCGGTGCGTCCCTGCTGCTTCCCGCCCACCTCGCGACGGCGCAACGCGCCGCCGGTCACCGAGGGTCGATCGTCGCCGCCGGTGAGGACCGGCTGATCGCCGAGGGTGTCGCGCAATGGGCGGGCCCCCGGTCACTGCCGCTGTGGCTCGCCGACCGCGATTGGTACGGGATGAACGCGCGTTCCGTAGAACGGGCCGTTGCCGACGGCCTCGTCCGGCGACCGCTCGAGGAGACGCTCCGCGACACCATCGACGGCGGGCCGGTGGTGACGGGCGCCGGCCTCACCGACGAGGAGGAACGCGCCCTGCTCCGCGATCTGGCCTGAGCGAGGAGGGGCGGCGAGCGCTCAGGCGCCGCCGGGAACGAAGCTGAACAGCACGAGCACGATCCCCGAGACCACGACGAAGGCGCCGATGCTCCACCAGGCGCTGGGCTGGTGCCCCTCTTCGCGACGCACGCGGAACAGCACGTCCGGGCGGCGTGCGGGGTCGGTGTGCGTCACGGCGGCGTTCGCGGCGACCGCGTTGGCGACCACGGCCAATGCCCCGGTGGGCGGATGCGGATTCTCAGCGGGTGTGGACATCGTTCGTCCCTTCGACTCAGTGCAGAGATCGATATCGACGGTGATACGACCCGTCTAGTCTGCCAGAGCCCCCGCGATTCGCCCGGGGCGCGCGCCCCCTTGACACCAAACCGAGATCGAGTGCGCGCTCAGAGCCACTTCGAGGTGAGGTGCTCCGACGTGATCCGGCGAAGCGTCCCCGACGCCCCCCGCAGCACGACGCTCTCGGTGTAGACGAAGCCGCCCTCGCGCCGCACCCCGGCCACCAGCTGACCGTCGGTCACGCCGGTGGCCACGAAGATCGTGTTGTCGCCCTTCACGAGCTCGTCGGCCTCGTACACGTGGTCGTCGAGCTTCAAGCCGGCATCGATGCCGCGCTGCTTCTCGTCGTCGTCGCGCGCCCAGAGCCGCCCCTGGATGTGGCCGCCCAGCGCCTTGATGGCGCACGCCGTGACGATGCCCTCGGGGCTGCCGCCGATACCGACGCACATGTCGGTGCGCGCGTTGTGCCGGGCGGCGTTGATGCCGCCGGCGACGTCGCCGTCGCTCATGAGTCGAGTGCCGGCTCCGGCCTCGCGGATCTCTTCGATCAGCCGCTCGTGGCGTTCACGGTGCAGCACCGAGACCACCAGCTCGTCGACGGGCTTGCCGAGCGCCTTCGCGAGCAGCCGGATGTTCTCGCCGATCGGCAGGCGGATGTCGACCACTCCGACGCCGGCGGGACCGGTGACGATCTTGTCCATGTAGAAGACGCTCGACGCGTCGAGCATCGTGCCACGGTCGGAGACGGCGATGACGGACAGCGCGTTGTTGCGGCCGGCCGCCGTGAGCGACGTGCCGTCGATCGGGTCCACCGCGATGTCGCACTGCGGCCCCTTGCCCGTGCCGACGTGCTCGCCGTTGAAGAGCATGGGCGCGTTGTCCTTCTCGCCCTCGCCGATCACGATGCGGCCATCGAACGCGACGGTCGACAAGAACGCGCGCATGGCGTCGACGGCGGCCCCATCCGCGTCCTCCTTGCGTCCGCGCCCGATGAAGGGCACCGAGCGGATGGCCGCGGCCTCGGTCGCGCGCACGAGTTCGAGCGCGAGGTTTCGGTCGGGATGCAGCGGACTCATGTCGGCGGAGATGCTCACCATGTCGCCAGCGTAGCCAGCATCCGTGATGGTCCCGGGAAATTTCAGGTGAAAAGCGTGGAAGGAATGCGGGTTCTTTCGCGGAGCGCATTTCCGCCGCCGCGGCGGGGTTTCTCACGCCGCCCGCCCGGGGCTCGACGGCCCTCGTCGCTAGACTGGGGAGGAAGCATTGCCCACAGCTTAGGAGCTCACATGCCCGTCGCCACTCCCGATCAGTACGCCGACATGCTGGACCGCGCGAAGGCCGGTGGTTTCGCGTACCCGGCCATCAACGCGGCGAGCTCGCAGTCGGTCAACGCGATCCTGCAGGGACTGACCGAGGCCGGTTCGGACGGCATCATCCAGGTCACCACCGGTGGTGCCGACTACTTCGCCGGCCACACCGTCAAGGGCCGCGCCACCGGCGCCCTGGCGTTCGCCAAGTTCGTCACCGAGGTCGCCAAGAACTACCCGATCACGGTCGCCCTCCACACCGACCACTGCCCCAAGCCCGCGCTGGCCGACTTCGTGCTGCCACTGCTCGAGGCATCCGAGGAGCAGGTGAAGGCCGGCGGCGAGCCGATCTTCCAGTCGCACATGTGGGACGGATCCGCCGTTCCGCTGGATGAGAACATCGAGATCGCGGCGGAGCTGCTCCCCCGCCTCAAGAACATCAACGCCATCCTCGAGGTCGAGATCGGCGTCGTCGGCGGCGAAGAGGACGGCGTCCAGCACGAGGGCTCGAACGACGCCCTGTACACGACCGTCGCCGACGTCACGAAGGCCGTCGAGTCGCTGGGTCTGGGCGAGAAGGGCCGCTACATCTCGGCCCTCACGTTCGGCAACGTGCACGGCGTCTACAAGCCCGGCAACGTCAAGCTCCGCCCCGAGCTGCTCGGCGAGATCCAGGAAGGCATCGCCGCGAAGTTCGGCACCGGCCCGAAGCCGCTCGACCTCGTGTTCCACGGCGGCTCCGGCTCGACCTCCGAGGAGATCGCCCTCGCGGTCGCCAACGGCGTCATCAAGATGAACATCGACACCGACACCCAGTACGCGTTCACGCGCTCGGTGGCCGGCTTCATGTTCGCCAACTACGACGGCGTGCTCAAGGTCGACGGCGAGGTGGGCAACAAGAAGGCCTACGACCCGCGCGCCTGGGGCAAGATCGCCGAGACCGCGATGGCGGCTCGCGTCGTCGAGGCCACGCAGCAGCTCGGCTCGGCCGGCAAGTCGCTCGGCGTCTGACCGTCGCTCCACGCACGAATGCCCCGGCCTCGGCCGGGGCATTCGTCGTTTCGCGCCGGCGAACCGCGCCGCGCGCGGAGGGCCGACGCGACAGGATTCAGGCGGGCGACGCGTAGGCGTCGAGCAGTCCCGGCGCGCGCTCGGGGCGGAATGAGAGGGTCAGCTCATCTCCGGCCTGCACGTCGCCGGCGCGGACGACGCGCAGGTACGGACCCAGCCGACGTTCGGCGCCGAAGCGCTTGACCCAGCCGCGCTCGTGGGGCGCACCGATCCAGCGCGCGAAGGTGGCGCACGGCGTGCGCGGCATCGTGACCTCGAGCTCCAGCCGCTCGCCGATCCGCCACCGGTCGCCGATGCGTGCCGCGTTCACGTCGATGCCCTCGGTGCGCAGGTTCTCGCCGAACCAGCCCGGGGGCAGGTCCCGACCGAGCTCCTGCTGCCAGAAGTCCGCATCCTCCTGGGCGTAGGCGTAGACGGCCTTGTCGAGTCCGCCGTGGTGCTTGCGGCTCGCCTGGACGTCGGAGCGCACACCGTAGGGACCGATCCGCACGGCCCCGTCCAGCGGCGCCTTGTCGATCGCGGTCACACCGACCGTGCCGGCGTCCGGCCGGAGGGCGCGCACGGCGCAGACCGCCAAGACGCGAGCCATGGTCAGAACGTGCCCCAGAACGCCATGGATGCGTCCGCGAAGGCGGCGAAGACGGCGGGATCCGAGACGATCGGGATCCACACCAGGACGACGGAGAGCGTGATCCCGATGACGCCGATCGTCAACGGAACCCAGAAGGTCACCCGCCCCTTCCGCAGTCGTCGCCAGGACAGCACGGCGGCGGCCAGCCAGCCGACACCGGCCACCAGCGCCGCGGCGATGCCCCATCCCATCCCGAAGCCGGCGGGGATGACACTCGCGTCGCCGTCGAGGGTGGTGAGCATGTCGGCGGCGAAGACCGGGAAGTTGGCGACGCCGCTGATGAAGCCGATGACCTGGAAGAGCCCGTACCCGAGCAGCACGAACGTCACGAGGCGATCGATCGCCACCGACTGCGGCGAGCGCGTCGTCGTGGCGGCGGATGCGGCGGGCGCGGCGCCCGTGGGGGCGACGGCGGGGCCGGGGGGCGGTCCGGCGGGCGGCTGCGCGGGCTGCCCTGCGATAGGTCGCACGGGCGGTTCGGGCGCCACGGCACCGGGCGTCTGACCCGTGTCGAGGGCCAGCGTCGCGTCGGGCTGGCGGATGCGGGCCTGCTGCTCCTCGGGCGTCGCGTACTCGCCGTACTGGGGGCGGGGCCGTTCGTCGGGCGCGGTCACGAGCGCGTCCGTCCGCCGAGCGCGCGGCCGTCGGCGCGGCCGTCGCGCCCCTGACGCAGTTCCTTGGGCAGGGAGAAGATGAGGTCCTCCTCGGCGGTCTTCACTTCCTCGACGTCGCGGTAGCCCGCGCCGGCCAGGTCTTCGAGCACCTGCTGCACGAGCACCTCGGGCACCGAGGCGCCGCTGGTCACACCCACGGTCTCGACGCCGTCGAGCCACTCCTGGCGCACCTCGTCGGCGTAGTCCACGCGATAGGCGGCCTTGGCTCCGTATTCGAGGGCGACGTCGACCAGTCGCACGCTGTTCGACGAGTTCGCCGAGCCGACGACGATGACGAGGTCGGCCTTCTCGGCGACCTTCTTGATGGCCACCTGACGGTTCTGGGTGGCGTAGCAGATGTCGTCCGAGGGCGGGTCCTGCAGCTGCGGGAAGCGGACCCGCAGGCGCCGGACGGTCTCCATCGTCTCGTCGACCGAGAGCGTGGTCTGCGAGAGCCACACGACTTTCTCGGGGTCGCGCACGACGACCGTGTCGGCGTCGTCGGGAGAGTTGACGACCGTGACGTGGTCGGGGGCCTCACCGGCGGTGCCTTCGACCTCTTCGTGACCGTCGTGCCCGATGAGCAGGATCTCGAAATCGTCACGGGCGAAGCGGACGGCCTCGCGGTGCACCTTGGTCACGAGCGGACAGGTGGCATCGATCGCCTGCAGCTCGCGGTCGGCGGCCGCCGCGACCACGGCGGGCGAGACGCCGTGCGCACTGAAGACGACGTGGGCGCCGGTGGGGACGGCGTCGACCTCGTCGACGAAGACGGCGCCCTTCTCCTCGAGCTCCCGCACGACGTGCACGTTGTGCACGATCTGCTTGCGCACGTAGACGGGCGCGCCGTAGCGCTCCAGCGCCTTCTCGACGGCGATGACCGCGCGGTCGACGCCGGCGCAGTAGCCGCGGGGCGCCGCGAGCAGCACCCGCTTGTGTCCGACCACCGGGATATCCTGAAGACGACCGCGGCGACCGGGAATCCGGGGCACGGGCAGTTGCACGGTGGCTGAGGTCACCCGCCGATTCTACCGGCGGCCCCTGAACAGCGGCCCAGCCGGCGCCGAGGCCACGACGATCGCCGATGCGGCGGCCACCCCTGGAGGACGCATGACGCGATTCGAGCCCGACCCGCAGGCCGTCGGCGCCCCCGCGCCCGACGAGGTGCACCCGCGCGATGCGACGAAGGACGCCCCGACATCGGTCGCCCGCTACAACGAGACCATCCGCAGTTTCGTCTCGTCGTGGGGCTCGGTGTGGGTCGAGGGCGAGGTCACGTCGTGGAACGTCCGCGGCGGCAACGTCTACGGTCGCCTCAAAGACGCCAGCGCCGAAGCGAGCGTCGGATTCCGCATCTGGTCGTCGACCCTGCAGCGCCTCCCCGACGACCTGAAGGTGGGCGATCGGGTCATCGCCAACGTCAAGGCCGACTACTTCGTGCGCACCGGCGATTTCAGCGTGCTGGTGTCGACCATGCGCCACACCGGCCTCGGCGACCAGTTGGAGCGCATCGAGAAGCTGCGCGCCGCCCTGCGCGCGGAGGGACTCTTCGACCCGGCGCGCAAGCGACCGCTGCCGTTCCTGCCGCACACCATCGGCCTCATCACCGGTGAGCGATCCGATGCCGAGAAGGACGTCCACCGCAACGCCGAGCTGCGCTGGCCGCAGGTGAGCTTCCGTACCGCCTACGCCGCCGTCCAGGGCGACCGGTGCGTGCCCGAGACGATCGCGGCCCTGCGCACCCTCGACGCGGATCCCGACGTCGACGTCATCATCATCGCCCGCGGCGGCGGCGACCCGCAGCACCTGCTCGGCTTCAGCGACGAGCGCCTGCTCCGCGCCGTCGCCGAGGCGACGACGCCGGTCGTCTCCGCGATCGGGCACGAGAACGACCACCCGCTCCTCGACGACGTCGCAGACCTCCGCGCCTCGACTCCCACCGACGCCGCCAAGCGCGTCGTGCCGGATGTGAGCGAGCAACGTGCGCTCGTGCGGCAGCTCCGGGCACGACTCGGCTCGCGCCTGAGCCTGCGGGTCTCGCACGACATCGCACAGCTGGAGCAGCTGCGGTCCCGTCCGGCGTTGCGCACCCCCGACGCGATGCTCGAACGCCGCGCCCACGAGGTCGAGCTCGCGACGGCGCGCGGTCGCGACACGATCGATCGGATGCTGTCGCGCGCCGGACGCCAGACGGCAGAGCTGCGCGCGTCGCTGCGCGCCCTCTCCCCCGGCGCGACGCTCGAGCGCGGCTACGCGATCGCCCACGTGCCCGGCGGCGTCATCGTCCGCGACGCCACGCAGGTGCCTTCGGGCACCGACGTGGTCGTCACGGTCGGCCGCGGGTCGTTCGGAGCACGCTCGACGGGCGAGGTGGCCGAGACGGCGGGCGCCGCGGCATCCGCGTCCGACGCCTAGAATGGGAGCCATGCCCGTGCCGGAAGAAGCCGTCGTCGACGTGGCCTCCCTGTCTTTCGAGCAGGCCCGCGACGAACTCGTGACGGTCGTCGCAGAGCTCGAGCAGGGCTCGCCCACGCTGGAGCACTCGCTCGCCCTGTGGGAACGCGGCGAAGCGCTCGCGGCCCGCTGCGAGGAGTGGCTGCTGGGCGCCAAGCGCCGCCTCGAGGCCGCCCGGTCGGTCGCCGAGGGCGACGCCTGATGGCACGCGGGTCGCGGGTCGTCGCCGAGTTGGGTCGCCCCGAGACCGCCGACGAGACGGCGGCGCGCAAGGCCGAGTCGTCGCGGATCTACCGGTCCAGCCAGACGTTCCGCAACCTCATCGCCGCCCTGCTCGCGACCCTCGCCGTCGTCGCGGTCATCATCTTCGCCGTCCCCCGTGGGCAGCTCGCCGAAGCCCCGCCGATCGACGTCGCCGAGACGGCCGCCGGATTCTCCGAGGTCTACGGCCGCACCGTGATCTCTCCCGACGTCCCCGAGGACTGGCGCGTCAACTCCGCAAAGATCGACGGCGACGACATCGGGGCGTTCACGATCGTCTATGTGCCGGATTCCACGAGCTACGTGAACATCGCACAGGGCTTCGAGCCCGACCCGGCCTGGGTCTCGCGGATGCTGTCGGGCGCGAGCCCCAGCGGCAGCGTCACCATCGACGGCATCGCGTGGGATCGCTACGAGATCTCGGATCCCTCGCGCGCGGGCAACATCTCGTACGCCCTCGCCACCGACGCCGGCGTAGACCAGGTCCTCATCTTCGGCACGGCCGATGCCGACACCGCGGCGTCGCTCGCCAGCGCCGTGACCGATCAGATCATGCAGCTTCGCGAGGAGAACCCGTGACCGAGAATCAGCCGACCCCCCGTCAGGTGTGGACAGAGATGCTGGAGGGCAATGCCCGCTTCGTCTCGGGCGCCCCGCGTCATCCGCGTCAGGACGTCGAACGCCGGCACGAGCTCGCAGGGGGCCAGCGTCCCCGTGCGGCCCTGTTCGGCTGCTCCGACTCGCGGCTGGCCGCCGAGATCATCTTCGACGAGGGGCTCGGCGACCTTTTCGTCGTGCGCAACGCCGGCCAGGTCATCTCGGACTCGGTCATCGGCAGCCTGGAGTACGCCGTCGAGGTGCTCGGCGTCCCCCTGATCGTCGTGCTGGGTCACGATGCCTGCGGCGCCGTGCGCGCAGCGATCGACAGCACCGCCGTCGACGCCCCCGCCCTGCCCCCGCGCATCTGGCGCCAGGTCGCGCCGATCGTCCCCGCGGTGCGCCGTGTGCAGAGCGTCGACGGCACCAACGCCGCCACCGTCGATCCCGAGCACGTCGGCCGCGAGCACCTGCGCGACACCGTCACCGAGCTCCTGCAGTCGTCCGAGCTCATCAGCGCCGCGGTCGCCGCGGGCACGCTCGCCATCGTCGGCGTCAACTACCGCCTCGGTGAGGGCACCGCCATCCCCGATTTCATCGTGGGCGACGCGTCCGACGCGGCCGCCTGAATCAGAACCCCGCATCGTCAGAGGAGACAGCAGTGACTGAGATCGAATACCGCATCGAGCACGACACCATGGGCGAGGTCCGCGTGCCGGCCTCCGCTCTCTACAGCGCGCAGACGCAGCGCGCCGTCGAGAACTTCCCCATCTCGGGTGCCTCGCTGCCCGCCTCGCAGATCGTCGCGCTGGCCCGCATCAAGAAGGCCGCCGCACAGGCCAACAAGCAGCTGGGCACGCTCGACGGCGACATCGCGGATGCGATCGCCCGCGCGGCCGACCTCATCATCGCCGGAGAGTACGCCGATCAGTTCCCGATCGACGTCTACCAGACCGGCAGCGGCACCTCGTCGAACATGAACATCAACGAGGTGCTCGCGACGCTCGCCACGCGCGACCTCGGCGCCACGGTGCACCCCAACGACCACGTCAACGCCTCGCAGTCCTCCAACGACGTCTTCCCCACCTCCGTGCACATCGCCGTGACGCAGGAGCTCATCGACGACCTCATCCCGGCGCTCGACCACCTGGCCGTCGCGCTCGAGGAGAAGGCCGAGCTGTGGAAGGACGCAGTCAAGTCCGGGCGCACCCACCTGATGGACGCAACGCCCGTCACCCTCGGCCAGGAGTTCGGCGGCTACGCCCGCCAGATGCGCCTCGGCATCGAGCGCGTGCAGGCGGTCCTTCCCCGCGTCGCCGAGGTACCGCTGGGCGGCACGGCCGTGGGCACCGGCATCAACACCCCCCTCGGCTTCCCGCAGAAGGTGCTCGAGCTCATCGTCGCCGACACCGAGCTGCCGATCACCGAGGCGAAGGACCACTTCGAGGCGCAGGCCAACCGCGACGGCCTCGTCGAGGCGTCGGGAGCGCTGCGCACGATCGCCGTCTCGCTGACGAAGATCAACAACGACCTGCGGTGGATGGGGTCGGGCCCGAACACGGGACTCGGCGAGCTCCACATCCCCGACCTGCAGCCCGGTTCGTCGATCATGCCCGGCAAGGTCAACCCGGTGGTCCCCGAGGCGACCCTCATGGTGTGCGCGCGGGTCATCGGCAACGACGCCACCATTGCGTGGGCCGGCGCGTCGGGCTCGTTCGAGCTCAACGTGGCCATCCCCGTCATGGGCAGCGCCCTGCTCGAGTCGATCCGGCTTCTCGCCAACACGGTGCGGGTGCTCGCCGACAAGACCATCTCGGGCCTGGAGGCGAACCTCGATCGCGCCGCCGCGTACGCCGGCATGTCGCCGTCGATCGTCACGCCGCTCAACAAGCTGATCGGCTACGAGGCGGCCGCCAAGATCGCCAAGCACTCGGTCGCCAAGGGCATCACCGTGCGCGAGGCCGTCATCGATCTGGGCTACGTCGAGCGCGGCGAGATCACCGAGCAGCAGCTCGACGAGAAGCTCGATCTGCTCTCCATGACCCACGCCGGCTAGCAGGAATACGCAATCCCGCCTCCGGGCGAGATAATCGGAGCGTGAAGCAGACGCCGAGAATGCTCTCGGCGCGCGTCAAGACACTGGGGGCGATCCTCGTTGTGGCGTGCGCCGGGCTGCTGGTCGCGGGCAGCGTGACCTTCTGGCTGCAGCGGGAGCGCATCATCGACGACGTCGATCAGCGTCTGCAGGAGAAAGTGGCCGCCCTCCGCGCGGTCGACGGATCCGCCAACGCGACCGAGTACTTCGGCGAGGTCGTCACCGGCTATCTGTCCGCGCTCAACGAGGGTGTCGTCGGCGTCGTCGACGGCGTCCCCACCGTCGTGCCCGACGCCCGCAACGCCTTCGACATCGTGGAGTCGCCCGAGGTCGTCGCCGCCGCGCTGCGCGCCACCCGCAACGACAGGATGGCGATCGGGACCGTGGAGACCGAGCAGGGCGACGTGCGCTTCATCGCCCTGCCCATCCACATCCCGGGCGACGACACCGACGGTCTGTACCTGCGCGGCGTGGGACTCGATGTCGAGATGGCGCCGCTCGGCTCCTCGATCGCGACGTTCGCCGTCGCGGGCACCCTCGTCATGCTCGCGCTGGGCCTGGTCAGCTGGTTCCTCACCGGCCGCCTCCTCTCGCCGCTGCGTCAGCTGCGCGAAGCCGCCGACGCGGTGACCTTCGACGATCTCGGCACGCGCGTCCCCGAGGCAGGCGACCACGAGATCGCCGATCTGTCACGCACGATGAACTCCATGCTCGACCGCCTCGAGTCGTCGGTCAGCAGCCAGCGGCAGCTGCTCGACGACATCCGTCACGAGCTCAAGACGCCCATCACGATCGTGCGCGGTCACCTCGAGATGATGGATGTGAACGATCCCGACGATGTCTGCAGCACCCGCGACATGGGGATCTCCGAGCTCGACCGCCTCGCACGGCTGGTCGACGACATCGACCTGCTGTCGTCCGCACAGGGCGACCAGTTCGAGATGCGCCCCATCGACATCGGCATGCTCACCGAGCGCATCGGCGAGCTCGTGTCGGCGATCTCCGGGCACCCGTTCACGGTGTCGAAGCGCGCACGCGGCGTGATGGTGGGCGATATCGACCGGCTCACCCAGGCGTGGCTGCAGCTGGCCGACAACGCCGCCAAGTACACGCCGGAGGGCTCGCCCATCGAGGTCGGCAGCGAGCTGGTGGACGGCGAGGCGCGCCTGTGGGTGCGCGACCACGGCGCCGGGATCCCGCCGGCCGCACGCCGGCGCATCTTCCAGCGGTTCGCCCGCGTCGACGCCAATCGCGACATCGGGGGCTCCGGCCTGGGCCTGGCCATCGTCGAGGCGATCGCGCAGGCGCACGTCGGCTCGGTCGACGTGACCGACACCCCCGGTGGCGGCGCCACCTTCACCATTCGAATCCCCACCGGGCAGAACCCGGCTTCCGTCGTTCCCACGCCGGTGAGTGCCGGCGACGTCGTGCTCCAGCGAGAGGCCTCCACATGACCCTGATCCTGATCGCCGAAGACGAACCGCGGATCTCCGCGTTCGTCAAGCGGGGACTCGAGTCGGCGGGCTTCGCCACCGAGGTGGTCGAGAGCGGCGACGAGGCGCTCGACCGCGCGCTCTCGGGTGAGATCGACCTGCTGCTGCTGGATGTGGGCCTGCCGGGCCTGGACGGCTTCGAGGTGCTGCGTCACCTCCGTGGGCAGGGCTCGCACCTGCCCGTCATCATGCTGACCGCACGCAGCAGCACCCGCGACACGGTCGACGGGCTGAACGCGGGCGCCAACGACTACGTGCCCAAGCCCTTCAAGTTCGACGAGCTGCTCGCCCGGGTTCGCTCGCGCCTGCGCGAGAACGTCGCGACCGGAACGATCGCGATCGTGCACGGCGGCGTCACGCTCGACGTGCTGTCGCGTCGAGCGAGCGTCGAGGGTCGGGAGATCGATCTGTCGGCGCGCGAGTTCGCCCTGGCCGAGCAGTTCCTGCGTCATCCGGGCCAGGTGCTCAGCCGCGAGCAGCTGCTGAGCCGCGTGTGGGGGCTCGATTTCGACCCGGGCTCGAACGTCGTCGACGTCTACGTGCGCTACCTGCGCGCCAAGTTCGGTCACGACCGCATCGCCACGATCCGCGGCGCCGGTTACCGCTGGGAATGAGCTCTGCCGGCCGCTGAGCGCCGTCGTGGCCGCGGGAGCGGTCGGCGTTCCACGAGGAAGGCCCCCGGCGCTGGGGGACGCCGGGGGCCGAAGAGATTTTGCGAGACCCGAACTCGCGTGTCGCCGCCTCACCGGGGGGAATCGGCGCCGACGCTCTCTTTGTGTCTTCATCCGTCAGGTCTGGGGGAACCCTCGGGACGGTGAATGACTTGTCGCGTCATCCGTGATTACATCCTCTGCGCGCCAGGTGAGAGTGCAAGGAACCGGCGGTGAGAAAGCTCTCATACGGGGTCAGCTGAGCTCCCCCGCCTCGAGCAGGTCGGTGACAAGGGCCGCGATCGCCGAACGCTCCGAGCGCGTGAGCGTCACGTGCCCGAAGAGCCCGTGACCCTTCAGCGTCTCGATGACCGAGGCCACGCCGTCATGACGTCCCACGCGCAGGTTGTCGCGCTGCGCCACGTCATGGGTGAGGACCACGCGCGAGTGCTGCCCGATGCGGCTGAGCACCGTGAGCAGCACGTTGCGCTCGAGCGACTGCGCCTCATCCACGATCACGAACGCATCGTGCAGCGAGCGTCCGCGGATGTGGGTGAGCGGCAGGACCTCGAGCAGCCCCCGCGCCACGATCTCCTCGAGCACGTTGCCGCTGACCACCGAGCCGAGGGTGTCGAAGACCGCCTGCCCCCACGGCCCCATCTTCTCCTGCGCGTCGCCGGGCAGGTATCCGAGTTCCTGGCCTCCGACGGCGAACAACGGCCGGAAGACGATGATCTTGCGTTGCTGCTGGCGCTCGAGAACGGCCTCGAGTCCGGCGCACAGCGCCAGTGCGGACTTGCCGGTGCCGGCCCGCCCGCCGAGCGACACGATCCCGACCTCGGGGTCGAGCAGCAGGTCGATCGCGATGCGCTGCTCGGCGGAGCGCCCGTGCAGGCCGAAGACCTCCCGGTCACCGCGCACCAGACGCATCTCGCCGTCGCCCGTGACGCGCCCCAGCGCCGATCCGCGTTCGGAGTGGATGATCAGGCCGGTGTTGACCGGCAGGCCGCGCAGATCGTCGCTGACGGCGACCTCCGACTCGTACAGGTCGCTCATCTCGTCGCCCGAGAGGTCGATGTCGGCGATGCCGGTCCACCCCGACTCGGCGGCCTGCTCGGCGAGGTACTCCTCGGCGGCGAGCCCGAGGGAGGCGGCCTTCACGCGCATCGGGAGATCCTTCGACACGACCGTGACGTCGTGCCCCTCCTGCTGCAGGTGCATCGCGACCGAGAGGATGCGGGTGTCGTTGTCGCCCAGCCGCATGCCGGCGGGAAGGATGCTCGGGTCGGTGTTGGTGAGCTCCACCCGCAGCGATCCGCCGCGTCCGACCGTCACCGGGTAGTCGAGGCGGCCGTGCTCGATCCGGAGTTCGTCGAGGTGGCGCAGCGCCTGACGGGCGAAGTATCCGAGCTCCGGATCGTGACGCTTTCCTTCCAGTTCAGTGATGACGACGACGGGGATGACCACCGAGTGCTCCGCAAAACGGAAGAACGCTCGGGGATCGCTCAGCAGGACGGACGTGTCCAAAACATAAGAGCGCAGATCAGTGGACTGATCTGCGCTCTGGTGGACGGATTCCCGTTGCCGCTGCTGTGGTGCTCGTGTGCTCACAACCCGCTCCCCTTCCGGGCGAGGACGCCCGGGGTTTCGCGTCGACCGTGGGTCACGAATCGCATCCTGAGGCCGACTCGATCGGGCACGGTGCCCGATGTGATGAACGTACGACCTGCCGGCGCGCGGCGCCAGATCGGATCGGGCGTGTCGCGTTACGGGTTGATGAACAACCCCGCGGGTGTCAGCGGCCGTACCGGCGGTCGCGGCGCGCGTAGTCGCGCATCGCCCGCAGCAGGTCGACTTCGCGCAGGTCCGGGCCGAGCGCCTCGACGAAGTAGAACTCGCTGTGGGCCGACTGCCAGAGCAGGAAGTCGCTCAGCCGCTGCTCCCCCGACGTGCGGATGACGAGATCGGGATCGGGCAGACCGCCGGTGTAGAGGTGCTCGCCGATCTGCTCGGGTGTCAGGCTCTCCGCCAGTTCCTCGAGAGACCCGCCGCGCTCGTCGTGCTGCGTGATGATGCTGCGCACCGCATCCACGATCTCCCCTCGTCCGCCGTAGCCGACGGCGAGGTTGACGTGCATCCCGGTGTGCCCGGCGGTGCGCTGCTGCGCGTCGGCCAGCACCCGCGCGAGGTCCGGCGGTAGCGGAGCGCTGCGGCCCACGTGCTGCACGCGCCAGTCTCGCTCGTGCGAGAGCTCGTCGGCGAGTTCGGCGATGATCTGGATGAGGTCGGCGAGCTCCTCGGAGTCGCGCTTGGTCAGATTGTCGATCGAGAGCAGATACAGCGACACGACCTTCACGCCCAGGTCGTCGCACCACCGCAGGAACTCGCGCATCTTGGCGGCGCCGGCACGGTGCCCGTGGGCAGCCGAGGTGTACCCGAGCTGCCGCGCCCAGCGGCGGTTGCCGTCGATCATCATGGCGACGTGGTGCGGCACGGCGGCGCCGTCGATCTGTCGGCGGAGTCGGTTGCTGTAGAGCCGGTAGAGAGGGCCCCGCCCGTCTCGCTGTCCACCACCCGTCACGCGCTCCAGGCTACTCCTCTCCGCCGTGCAGCCTCGGGCACGGCGGTCGGGTCGACACCGAGACTATGTACGGCTTGCGTTATACCGGGAGGCCTACCCTGGGGGCATGTCCCCCGCCGGCACTCCCGATGTGCCCTCCCTGCCTCTGGTCGAAGCCGCAGAAGTCGATGCCGGGAAGGAGATCCGTCCCACCTGGCGCGGCTGGATCCACGCCGGCACCTTCCCGGTGGCGATCGCCGCCGGCATCGTGCTGATCGTGCTCGCCGAGGGCACGGCGGCGAAGTGGTCGGCGGCGATCTTCATGACCACGTCCCTGCTGCTGTTCGGCAACTCCGCGCTCTACCACCGGTTCGACTGGAAGCCGCGGACCAAGGCGGTGCTCAAGCGCATCGACCACGCCAACATCCTGCTGCTGATCGCGGGCACCTACACGCCCCTCGCCGTGCTCGCGCTGCCGACATCCAAGTCGGTGCTGCTGCTCTGCCTCGTCTGGGGCGGGGCGCTCGCCGGCATCCTCTTCCGGGTCTTCTGGATCAACGCACCGCGCTGGCTGTACGTGGCGCTGTACATCGTGCTCGGCTGGGCGGCGGTCATGTACCTCGGCGACCTGCTCGCCGCGAGCGTCGCGATGATGGTGCTCGTGGTCGTGGGCGGGTTGCTCTACACGGCGGGCGCCGTCGTGTACGCCCTCAAGGGGCCGAACCCGTGGCCGGGCGTCTTCGGCTTCCACGAGATCTTCCACGTGTGCACCGTCCTGGCATTCCTCTGCCACTGGACGGCGTGCCTGCTCATCTGCATCGCCCCCGCCTACCACGGCTGAGCGCGGCAGCGCGCGCTCAGGCGCGGCGGTCCTGCGCCGGGTCGATGTCCTCGTCGTCGACCTCGGATGCGGCCTCTGCCGCGGCGGCCTGCTCCTGCGCCAGCTGCTCCGCATCCAGCTCTTCGCGCACTTCGGAGCGGTACCGGCCGCGCCGGATCCGGCGCAGCATGTCCCAGACCAGCAGGATGACGGCGACGCCGACGATCGCGATCACGCCGAACCCCCAGGGACCGGGGGTGACGAGGGCCGGGTCGACCATGTCGCCGACGCTGGGTGTGGGCGTCGGGGTGGTCGTGAGAGCCCACAGTCCGTCACGCATCCGTGTCTCCCGTTCCGCGCCGGAGCGCATAGCCTGGAGTCCAGCCTAATTGCCGATCCGGAGACCCATGACGACGCAGCAGATGCTCGACGAGCGCTACGGACGCACGCGGAAGACGCGGTCCACGCGCTTCTGGACGATCGCCGGACTCGGCGCGGTCGCTCTGGCGGTCGTCGGTACCGGCTGGTTCGCGTTCTCGGCGACCTCGAGCGCGGTGGATGCCGCCACGACAGGCTTCGAGCTGGTCGACGACCACACCGTAACCGTGTCGATGCTCGTCACCGTGCCGGCCGGAACCCCGGTCGCCTGCGTGCTCGAAGCGCAGGACGAAGAGCACGGCGTGGTGGGGTGGAAGGTCGTCGAATACCCAGCGGCGGACACCCATTCGCGCGCCTTCACCGAGACGATTCCGGTGACGGCGGCGGCCACGACGGGTTTGGTCAACGGTTGCTGGGTACCGTAGTCTGCTGGCACTGAACGACGACGCCCTGGCGATGTGCCGGGGCGTCTTGGCTTTGGCGGGCGGCAGCACCGCTCGCCCCCGACGAAGGAGAGACCGTGTCAGCTGACGCCCCGGTGACCTTCCTCACGCAGGATGCCTACGACCGCCTCGTGGCCGAGCTCGAGCACCTGTCCACGACGGGTCGCGAGGAGATCGCGAAGCGCATCGAGATCGCCCGCGAAGAGGGCGATCTCAAGGAGAACGGCGGCTACCACGCCGCGAAGGACGAGCAGGGCAAGCAGGAGGCGCGCATCCGCACCCTGCAGTCCTTCCTCAAGGATGCCAAGGTCGGCGAGGCGCCGACCTCGAAGGGCATCGTCGAATCCGGCACCGTCGTCACCGCGATCGTGGCGGGCGGCGAAGAGGTGTTCCTGCTCGGCAACCGCGAGATCGCGGCCAACAGCGAACTCGACGTCTACAGCGAGGCCTCGCCGCTCGGCGCCGCCATCCTCGGCCTCAAGGAGGGCGAGAAGACGACGTACACCGCCCCCAACGGCCGCGACATCTCGGTCGAGGTCGTGAAGGTCGAGACCTACGCCGGACAGTGAGTGGATGGGGCGGGTCAGTCCTCGACGATCGTCGCGACGAACCCCGCCCCCTCCAACGCGGCCATGACCTGGGCGCGATGCTCGACACCGCGCGTCTCGACGCTCAGCTGGAGGATCACCTCGCTGATCTGCAGTCCCTGGCCGTGCCGGGTGTGCAGCACCTCGTTGACGTTCGCGCCGACCTCGGCGAGCAGGTTCGACACCCGTGCCAGCTGACCCGGGCGGTCCGGCAGCGGGATGCGCAGCGTCATGTAGCGGCCCGATGCCGACAGACCGTGCGCGACGACGCGCTGCAACAGCAGCGGGTCGATGTTGCCGCCCGACAGCACGGTGACGACCGGGCCCGACGCCGTGATCTTGCCCGTGAGCATGGCGGCGACACCGACGGCCCCGGCGGGCTCGACCACGAGCTTCGCGCGCTCGAGGAGCATGAGGATGGCGCGGGCGATGTCGTCGTCGTCGACCGTCACGACCTCGTCCACCAGCTGCGAGATGATCTCGAACGGCAACGCGCCCGGGCGGGCGACCGCGATGCCGTCGGCGATCGTCGGGGTGGTGACGACATCCAACGGCTCACCCGCGGCCAGTGACGGCGGGTAGGCGGCGGAGTTGGCGGCCTGGACGCCGATGATGCGCACGGTGCGCCCCTCGGCCGCGGCTCGTGCTTTGACGGCGGCGGCGACGCCGGCGATGAGTCCCCCGCCGCCGATGCCGACGATGATCGTCTCGACCTCGGGGAAGTCGTCGTACACCTCGAGCCCGAGCGTGCCCTGGCCGACGATGATGTCGCGGTGGTCGAAGGGATGGATGAGCACGGCGCCGGTGCGCTCCGCGAACTCGGCGGCCAGCCGCAGCGGCGTCTCGACCGTTGCGCCCTCGAGCACGACCTCCGCGCCGTAACCGCGCGTCGCGAGGAGCTTGGGGACCGGCACGCCGAGCGGCATGAAGATGGTGGCAGGGATGCCGAGGCGCTGGGCCGCCAGGGCGACGCCCTGCGCGTGGTTGCCGGCGGACGCGGCGACCACCCCGCGTGCGCGCTCCTCGGCCGACAGACGCGAGAGGCGGTACGCGGCGCCGCGGATCTTGAACGATCCGGTGCGCTGCAGGTTCTCCATCTTGAGCATCACCGGCACGCCCAGCACCTCGCTGAGCGCGTGCGACTCGTCCAGAGGCGTGCGTGTGATGAGGCCGGTCAACATCGCCGCAGCGTCGTCGAACTCGGCCAGGGTGGGCAGAGTCATGCGCTTCTCCTCCGTTGTCGGGGAACGGTGCTCCAGATGAGATCGTCGGGTTCGGGTCTCTCCCCCGTCTCCCAGGAGCGCCGCGACAGATAGACGACCACCACGTTCACGAAGGCTGCGAGGGGCACCGCGAACAGAGCACCGGGGATGCCGGCGATCATCGCGCCGCCGGCCACCACGAGCACGACCGCGAGCGGGTGGACCTTGACCGCCGATCCCATGAGGATCGGCTGCAGGATGTGCCCCTCGATCTGCTGCACGCCGAGCACGACGATGAGCATCCAGAGGGCGATCCACGGGCCGTTGTAGACCAGGGCCAGGAAGACGGCCAGAGCACCGGTCAGCACCGCACCCACGAACGGGATGAAGGCACCGAGGAACACGAGGACGCCGACGGGGATCGCCAAGGGCACACCGAGCAGGAACGCGCCGAGCCCGATGCCGATCGCGTCGATCGTGGCGACGAGGAGCTGCGTGCGCGCATAGGTGACCACGGTGAGCCATCCCGTGCGGCCCGCGCCGTCGATGGCGGGGCGGGCGGCCTTCGGGAAGAGGCGCGTGACCCACTTCCAGATGCCGCCGCCGTCGGCGAGCACGCACAGGAGGATGAAGATCGTGAGGAGGAGCCCGGTGGCCACGTGACCCAGGGTGGAGCCGATCGCGAGGGCGCCCGACCACAGCAGCTCGGCCTGCTGCTGCAGGAGCGTCAGCCCCTGCTGCAGCATGTCGTCGATCTGCTGCGAGGTCAGGTGGAGGGGGCCGTCGATCAGGTACGCGCGGAACTGCTGGGTGGCTTCGACGGTGCGGTCGCGCACGGATCCCCACTGCAGGGTGATCTGCCAGATCGCGAGCCAGAACAGGCCCGAGATGATGGCCAGGGTTCCGAGCACCGACAGGACGATCGCCAGCCACCGCGGGAAGCGTCGCCGCAGCATCCAGGTGAACGCCGGCCAGACGAGCGCCGCGACGAGGATCGCCACCAGCAGCGGGATGACCAGCATCTTCAGCTGGATGACGAGCCAGATCGCCACGCCGATGCCCGCCGCGATGACGAGGAAACGCCAGGCGTAGGCGGCGGCCACGCGGACGCCGCGGGGCACGGTGCCGCCGATCTCGGAATGGATGGTGCGCTGGCGCAGGGCGTCGAAGAACGACCCGCGAGGCTTCTCCTCGGATTCGCTCATCCAGCCAGTCTAAGAGCCTCGCGGGGATGTCGCGGGCACCCGATACGCTGACGCCGATGCGAGAGACATTGAGCCGCGCCGAAGCGCGACGGGTGGCGCTTCGCGCGCAGGGATTCGGGGCCCCGCGCCCCGCCCGGGTCACGGCCGTGCACCTGCGGCGCGAGATCGATCGGATGGCGACGCTCCAGATCGATTCGGTCAACGTGTTCGCCCGTTCGCACTACATGCCGCTGTTCTCGCGACTGGGCCCGTACGACACGACGCGGCTCGACCGGCTCGTGTTCGCGGCGAGGGCGCCCTACGTCGAGTACTGGGCGCATCAGGCGGCGTTCATCGCGGCGTCGGACCGACCGCTGTTCGCGTTCCGCATGCAGCAGTATCGCGATCGCCGGAGCCGGCCGGGGTGGACCGGCCCCTCCGCCGAGACGCTCGATGCGGTGCGCGGTGAGCTCGCCGCGCGCGGCCCGCTGCGACCGGCGCAGATCGAGCAGGGCGACGCGCGCGCACGGGGCCCGTGGTGGGACTGGAGCGACGCCAAGAGCGCGCTGGAGCACCTGTGGTTCGCGGGCGAGGTCGTGATCGCGGGGCGGCGCGGCTTCGAGCGGGTCTATGCGCTGGCCGAACACGTCATGGCGCCCGAGCACCTGGCATCCGTCGACACCGATGCGGCCGTGCGCGAGCTCGTGCGGCGCGCGGCGCGCGCGTACGGCGTGGCCACCCTGTCCGACCTCGACGACTACTGGCGCATCCGCGATCAGCGCGCCGTCGCGCACGCCGTGCACGAGCTCGTCGACGCGGGAGAGCTCGTGCCGGTGCAGGTCGAGGGCTGGCAGCGCGGCGGACGCCCCCTCCGCGCCTGGCTGCATCGCGACGCCGTCGTTCCCCGCGCGGTCGACGGGGCGGCGCTGCTCACCCCGTTCGATCCGCTCGTGTGGTTCCGCGACCGCGCGGAGCGGCTCTTCGACTTCACGTACCGCATCGAGATCTACACGCCGGCCGAGAAGCGCCGCTTCGGGTACTACTCGCTGCCCGTGCTCCGCGGCGACCGGATCGTGGGGCGCATCGACCTGAAGGCCGATCGTGCCGCCTCGACCCTGCGTGTGCAGTCGGCCTGGTCCGAGTCCGGTGTCGCCGCCGACGTCGCGGAACCCGCCCGCACGCTGCTCCGCGACGCGGCTCTCTGGCAGGGTCTGGAGGACATCACCGTCGCCCGGTGGGGCGATGCAGCCGATGCCGTGGCGACCGCGCTTGCCGCCCCGCGGCACGAGGGGCGTGCCGAACCGGCTCAGACACCCGCGCCGGTCACCGCCGACCCGGACCTCACGCAGGCGACGGAGGGCTGAGCTCCTTGCGCATCTGAATCGCCGTCGGTTGGTACCCGAGCGACTCGTACAGCGCACGTGCGGTGGCGTTGAACCCGAACACGTTGAGAGCGATGGCACGGGCGCCGCGCTCACGGGCCCGCTCCTCCGCGGCGGTCATCGCCGCACGCCCGAATCCACGCCCGCGCTCCGCGTCGTCGATCTCGATGTCCCACACGTACAGCACGTCGCCGAGGGCATCGGGATGGGGTCCCAGCCAGAGGTGGCCGACGGGGCGATCACCCTCGGCGAGGACGCGGAAGACCTCGTGTCCGGCGACCGGGCGTCCGTCGGGGAACAGCCGCTCGTACGAGCGCTGTGCGTTCGCTTCGGCCGTTGCCGCGTCGTCGCCCGCGAGCCGTCGGTGCGCGACGTAGGCGGCGCGCTGCGTCCTGATCCACTCGGGCACATCAGCGGAATCGAAGAGCTGCAAGGTCACATCCATTCCTCCATCCTCCTCCCCCGGCGCTACCGGTCCGCAGCCCGGCCGACACGGCGCACACGACCGAGCCGATCCGTCGGCCGCCTCCTCCCCCACTCACCGGCGCCGGCGTGTCGTCCACAGCGAGCGATAGTGCTCTGGACCGGGACTTTCGATGTCGGTGGCCCCTCGTAGGCTCGACGTATGTCACCGAGCACGACGGTCGAGTTCACGGCTTCGGATGCCGCGGTTCTCACCGATCTGCTGCGCACGATCGAGCACGAACAGGCCACGGTCAGCGCCGCGCAGGCCCGGCTGACCCGCGCACTGGCCCGGGCCGACGCCCTCGCCGAGCGTCAGGCCGCGGGCGCGCCCGCGGCGGTGCGCGAGCGCGACATGGCTCGACGGTCGATCGCCGCCGAGATCGCGGTGCCGCTCCATCTGTCGGACCGAGCCGTGCAGCGCCAGATGAGCGACGCGAGCGCGCTCGTCGACGACTACCCCGCCACCCTCGACGCATGGGAGGCAGGACGCATCACACGCGGGCACGTGTTCGCGGTCGTCGATGCGGGCGGTGCGCTCCCGCCCGACCGCCGGCACGCCTTCGATGAGCGCGCCGTGCCCGCGTGCGAGGCCGAGACCGTCGGCCGGGTGCGGGTGGGTCTGCAGATCCTCGCCGCTCGGATGCACCCGCGCACGCTCACCGAGCGCCACGTCGACGCCAGAGAGGGCCGCCGGGTGACCCTGTCGCCCCTGGGCGACGGGATGGCGCGGATCGTCGCCGACGTGCCGCTCGTCCTCGGCGAGGGCATCCACGACAGACTCACCCGCCAGGCGATCGCACTCGTCGACGAACGGGAGCGAGCCCGCACGCGCATCCGAGAGGCGCGGGCGGCGGGACTGCCCGACGAGGACCTCGATGAGGGCGATGTCGCACTCGCGTCCGACACCCGCACCCGGGAGCACCTGCGGGCCGACATCCTGACCGACATGCTGCTCACCTCGCAGGTGAGCGCCGACCCCACCCGGGCCGAGCGCGCGGATGGGAACGGGGATCTCGGCGCGATCCGCGCGCACGTGCAGGTGGTGGTCCCCGCAGCGACGCTCCTCGGCGACGACGAGAACCCGGCGGAGCTGGTCGGGGCCGCTCCCGTCGACGCGGTCACCGCCCGCTCCCTCGCGGGCAACTGCCCCGGCGTCGATCGGATCCTCACCCATCCCGTCAGCGGCCAGGTCCTCGCGACCGACCGGTACACGCCGACCAACGATCTCCGCCGGAGGCTCCGTGCTCGCGACCGGCACTGCCGGTTCCCCGGCTGCCGCATCCCCGCACTCCGCTGCGAACACGACCACACCGTCGACCACTCGCGCGGCGGACCCACCCGGCTCGAGAATCTGGCAGGACTCTGCCAGCGACATCACTCGATGAAGCAGTTCGCGCCGTGGCGGGTCCGGCAACTCGGCGGCGGCGTACTCGAATGGACCTCCCCGCTCGGGCGCGTCTACAGCGACCGGCCACCACCGGCCGTCGTCTTCCGCGACGATGCGTCGGCGGAGCATCCCCCACCGCGTGATGCGGAAACCGCGCCACCGTTCTGAACATCGCCGCGCTCGTCGGCCGCTGTCGCGCCGGGCCCTGCCGAGAAACGACACCGCGCCGGCCCGGAGGGCACGGCGCGGTGGATGTCGCGAGGACGCGGATCAGAACTGGACGCGGGGCGGTTCGGCGATGGCCGCACCGTCGACGACCTCGAAGAACTCGCGTTCCGTGAAGCCGAGATTGCGGGCGAACAGGTTGTTCGGGAACACCTTGATCTTGGTGTTGAGCTCGCGCACACCGCCGTTGTAGAACCGGCGCGACGCCTGGATCTTGTCCTCGGTGTCGACGACCGACTGCTGGAGCTGGAGGAAGTTCTGGCTCGCCTGCAGCTGGGGGTAGGCCTCGGCCACGGCGAACAGCGACTTCAGCGCCTGCTGCAGGTGCCCCTCGGCGATCCCTGCCTCAGCCGGCCCGCGCGCGGTGATCGTCTCGGCGCGCGCCTGGGTCACGTTCTCGAAGACGGCTTTCTCATGGGCCGCGTAGCCCTTGACCGTCTCGATCAGGTTCGGGAGCAGATCGGCTCTTCGCTTCAGCTGCACCGTGATGTCGCTCCACGCCTCGTCGACGCGGACATTCAGCTGCACGAGCGAGTTGTACGTCGCCCACAGATAGATACCGACGACCACGACCAGCGCGACGACGATCAGAACAGGGATCAACCATTCCCACATGTGCCCAGTGCTCCGTTCTCCTCGCGCCTCATCCTAGTGCGCGGTTCGGGTCCACCCCCGACGAGGTGCCCGACTCTCAGCGACTGCCCACGTGGCAGGGCTCAGGCGGGCACCGGAAGCGAGAAGTAGAAGGAGGCGCCGTGGGCCGGGATCCCCTCGGCGCGCACCACCCCGCCGTGCAGCTGGACGATGCGGGCGACGGAGGCGAGTCCCAGGCCCGTGCCGGGGAAGTCCTCCTCCGCGTGCAGTCGCACGAGCGGGCGGAAGAGCGATGCGGCCCCCGCCGGGTCGAAGCCGGCACCGTTGTCGCTCACGGCGAAGGTCGACAACGGAGCCGCCCGGTCGACGCGGCGCAGGGAGATCCGCGCCTCCCGCTTCTTCGACGTGTACTTCACCGCGTTGTCCAGCAGGTTCTCCACCATCAGTCCGGCCAGCACGGGGTCGGCGACGACGTTCAGGCCGTCGTCGACGTCGATGTGCACGTGACGCTCGCCCACACGGCTCATCAGGTCGTCGGCGATCTCGCGGCCGAGCTCCGAGAGGTCGACGGGCTGCGGCACGAGCGGGTGGTGCGTGATGCGGTAGATCGACAGCATCCGGTCGATCTGGGCGGCCATGCGCTCACCGGCCCGCACGATCGTCTGAGCGTGGCGGGCCACATCCGGTGCGTCCGTCTCGTCGACGATCAGGTCGGCGTATCCGACCATGGCGCCGAGCGGGCTGCGCAGGTCGTGGACGAGCGAGTGGATGGCCGCCTCGAGCTCGTCGGCGCGCTCCGCGTGCTGATCGCGTTCGGCGGCACGGCGCGACAGCGACCCGCGCAGCTCGAGGTTCTCGAGCGCGATGGCGGTCGAGTCGGCCAGCATCTCGAGCTGCCGTACGGTGACCGCATCGATCGTGTGCTCGGTCGACCAGTACGTGCCGATCGCGGCGATGGGATCGCCCGGACGCACCGGCGTCATGCACATGCTCTTCACGAACGTGCGCCGGTAGGCGTCGTGCGGCACACGGGCGTCGGCGAAGACGTCGGGGATGACCACGCTCATGCCGTGCGTCATCGCCCATCCGCTCACGCAGCTGGATGCGGCGAACCGCTGCCCCTTCCAGAGCGGACCGATGGCCTGTTCATCGGCGTAGAAGCAGTCGTCGTCCTCTCGCAGGACGAAGGTCGCGCCGTCGGCACCGGTCAGCGAACGCGCGGCGTCCGCGACGACCGACATCACCCTCTCCAGGGTGCGGGCACTCGAGAGCGCCTCGACGGTGCGCGTGAGTATCGCGCCGGAATCGGCAGAGGTTGCGGACATTCGGGTCGTCCATTCTCGGGGGCCGTGACCGGGTCAGCATACCGGCGGCGCGTGACGGCGGGGGGCGGGATCAGACGAGCGCGAACGCGACGCCCACCGTGACCAGCAGCCCCAGCATCCCGATGTAGATCACGCGCTCGGCGAGACCGAAGATCGCGGAGAGCGGGCGGACGACGGCCGCGAGCAGGGTCACCGCGCTGGCGATGGTCGCGATCCACCCGAATACGGTCGCCGTGGGAGCGAAAGCGGCGAAGGCCGTCGTCGCGCCGAAGGCGATGCCGACCATGAAGCCCGAGACGGATGCGGCGGCGAACGCGGCGAAGGCCAGGAGGTTGTGCGCGCGCCCGGTCCCGCTGCGCGTCTCGCCCGGCGCGTCCATCGGCACCCAGCTGATCACGCCACGGGCGAGCGCCAGCACGGCCAGGCTGATCACCGCGGGCGTCGCCGCGGCGCCGATGAGCAGCGCCAGTGCGATCGCGCCAGCCGCCGCCGCGACGGCGGTGGCGAGCGTCTGCGCGCGGTACAGCCCCGCATACCGCGATATCCCGTAGGCGCTGACCGGGTCGCGCAGCGGCGAGAGGCCGGAGGGCACCAGGTGCGCCGTCAGCAGCGCGGCGAACGCGGCGATCGTCGCCGCCAGGATGATGACAGCCCACAAGACGTTCACGAGTCTTCTCCCCCTCCGGTGCGACACCGAGCCGTGCGCGGCCCTGGTTGCCCCTCCGGTGCACCCACGTTACCGAGTCGACGGGGTCACCGACGGTCCCGACGCATAACTGGTGCCCCCACTGGGACTCGAACCCAGACTGAAGCGATTTTAAGTCGCCTGCCTCTGCCATTGGGCTATGGGGGCCCACCACCACGCTAGCGCGGGAACACGGGCGGTCGCGCGAACGACGATGCCCCCGTCGCCGAAGCGACGGGGGCATCGATCACGCGGATCGGGTCAGGACTTCGCGCCGACCTTGTTGTCCTTCTCGGCCGGGGCGACGGCAGCCGCGCCCTCGTCCTTGGCGACGCTCTTCGGGTCGATCGCCGGCGCCGTCTCGGGAGCGGCCGGACGCGGGCGCGCGGCGAACTCCTCGAAGACGTAGCGCGGGTTCTGCACAGCCTGCAGCGACACATTGTCGCGACCCAGCCAGAAGTTGTGCCACCAGTCGCCGATGACGCGCCACTTGCGCTCCCACGACGGCATCGCCAGGCCGTGGTAGCCGCGGTGCGCGACCCAGGCGAAGAAGCCCTTCAGCGCGAAGTCGCCCGACTGGAAGACACCGTGGTAGAGCCCGAGACCCGCGACGGCACCCAGGTTCTTGTGCAGGTACTCGCGGGGCACCTCGCCGCGGATGACGGCGACGAGGTTCTTCGCGAGGAGCTTCGCCTGACGCACGGCGTGCTGCGCGTTCGGCACGCAGTAGCCGCCGACGCCGCCGCCCGACAGGTCGGGAACGGCCGAGACGTCACCGGCCGCCCAGGCGCCCTCGACGACTTCCTCGGCGGTGCCGACGCGCAGGTCGGCGCGGGTGCGGATGCGGCCCCGCTCCTCGACGGGCAGGTCGCCGCCGCGGACGACCGTGGGGTTCGCCATGACACCGGCGGTCCAGACGATGAGGTCGGTGGGGATGGTCTCGCCGGTCGAGAGCTCGACGTTGCCGTCCACCGCGCTCTGCAGCTGCGTGTCGAGGTGCACGTTCGCGCCGCGCTGGGCGAGGTTCTTGAGCACCCACTCGCTCGTCTTCAGCGACACCTCGGGCATGATGCGTCCCATGGCCTCGATGAGGTGGAAGTGCGTGTCCTCGAAGCTGATCGTCGGGTAGTCCTTGACCAGCGACGACGCCAGGGCGCGCAGCTCGGCGAAGACCTCGATGCCGGCGAAGCCACCACCCACGACGACGACGGTGAGCAGACGATCGCGCTCGGGCCCGGCCGGCAGGTTCGCGGCGCGGTCGAAGTTCGTCAGCAGGCGGTCGCGGATCGCGACGGCCTCCTCGATCGTCTTCAGCCCGATGGCGTTGTCGGCGATGCCTGGGATGGGGAACGTGCGCGACACGGCGCCGGCGGTGACGACGATGTGGTCGTACTCCTGCTGCCACGGCTCGCCGTCGGCGGGCGTGATGGTCGCGACCTTGTGGGCGTGGTCGATGCCGGTCACCTTGGCCGCGATGATGCGCGTGCGCTTGAGGTGACGACGGTGGCTCACCACGACGTGGCGGGCCTCGATCTCGCCGGCGGCGACCTCGGGGAGGAAGGGCTGGTACGTCATGTAGGGAAGCGGGTCGACCATGGTGACCTCCGCTTCGCCCTTACGCAGATGCTTCTCGAGCTTCCAGGCGGTGTAGAAGCCGGCGTAACCTCCGCCGACAACGAGGATCCTGGGCACGGTGCTGGTCACGGTGGAAGAACTCCTAGACGATTCAACGGCTGCGCGCGCGTTCGGCACGCGCCATTCGGATGCGTCGGACAGCAGCAGTGACGCCGAGCGACATCAGTATAGCGGCCGCCGTCACCCCCAAGAGCGGCAGCGAACCGTACATAAGCGTATCGACGGTGGGCAGCAGCGGAGAAACGGGCCGCGTCACGGTGTCGGCCGGCGGGAGCGCGGGAAGGCTGACCTCGCCCGCGGTCGGCACGGGAGCGGGCACGTCCTGCGCCCGCCGGTGCACCCGGATCCACTCGGCGAGATCCCCCATCGGGTTCGCCGAGACGGCCGTGACGTTGCCCGACACCGCGGCGGCCGCATCCACGAGCCCGTAGCCGTACAGGGCGTCGGGTGCGGTGCGCACGCCCGCGGGCAGACGTGCGGTCGAGATGACGCGGTTGATGACGTTGGCGGCGTCGAGCTCCGGATGCGCGGCGCGGACGAGCGCGACGATGCCCGACACGATCGGGGCGGCGCCGCTCGTCCCGTTCCACGTGACGACCTGACCGTCGGCGGAGACACCGAGGAGCTTCTCGCTCGGCGCGGCGACGCCGATCGTGATGCCCTGCGTCGACGCCTCGACACTGGCGGTGCCGGTGGGGTCGACGCCCGCCACCGAGAGCACGCCGGGGATCGTCGCCGGCGCTCCGACCCGGGCGGTGCCGGCGCCGCGGTTGCCCGCCGCCACCACCACGACCACGTCGTGGTCGAAGGCGTACTGGAAGGCCTCGTCCCAGCTGGTGTCCCAGTCGAGCGTGTTCGTCGTGAACGACAGGTTGATGACGTCGGCGCCGTTGTCGACCGACCAGCGGATACCCTCGGCCACCTGCGTCGCGAAGGGCACGGCCGAGGTCGTGCCGAAGCCCACCGACACCGCCAGCAGGTCGGCCTCCGGCGCGACGCCGATCATGCCGGTCTCGTTCGCAAGCCCGCGGGACGCCGCCAGCGACGCCACCCAGCTGCCGTGGTTGCCGTCGACCGCGCCGACCGGGGTGCGGCCGTCCGGCGAGCCCACCCCCGACACATCCGTGCCACCGACGACGGCGCCGTCGAACTCGGGCGCGCGGCCGATGCCGGTGTCGATGACGGCGATCCGCACGCCCTTGCCGCGCGTCGACTGCCAGGCCTGGCGAACGCCGTAGGCGTCGAGCCAGTACTCCTGCGCACGCATCGGGTCGACCCCGGGCGCGGTCATCGGGACGGATGCCGCCGCGCCCGCATCCACAGGCCCGGTGCGATCCAGCGCCATGGCCGGCGTCGCCCCTGCCCCCACCACGATGAGGACGAGGAGCGCGCTCCACCGCGACGCCGCGCGCCTCACCCCGGTGCGCCCTCCGCGAGGGCGGCGCCCGGAGCGGCGCACACGCAGCGCTCCGGCGACCACACGCTGCGCGCGAGAGCCGCGTCCCCGATCGGGTTGACGCCGGGACCGGCGGCCAGGGCGTGGCCGGCCAGGGCGTGCAGGCACTTCACACGCGTGGGCATACCGCCGGCCGAGATACCCGCGATCTCGGGCACGTCGCCGTGGCGCGCGCGATCGGCGAGGTACGCGACGTGCGCGGCGCGATAGGCGTCCGCCACCTCGTCGTCGTCGAGCGCCTCGGCCAGCTCGGGCATGACATGGTCGGCCTCGAGCATCGACATCGCCGCCGTCGCGGCAGGATGCGTGAGGTAGTAGAACGTGGGGAACGGCGTGCCGTCGCTCAGGCGCGGCGCCGTGGCGACGACGGTCGGGTTGCCGCACGCGCAGCGCGCGGCGATCCCCACGACGTCGCGAGCGGGCCGACCCAGCTGGTCGCCCAGGACCGCCAGCTCGGCAGCGGTCACAGGGGCGTAGGGCGCAGCACTCACCCTCCCAGGCTACCGTCCGCGTGGCCCGGGACACCCCCGCGGGTCAGGGCGCGGGCGCTCCGGTCTCGGGAGTCGTCGCGACCTCGGCCGCTCCCGCCGACGTCACCGAGCGCACGAACTGCGCCATCCAGTCGGTGCGGGTGACCTCGACGTCATCGCTGACCTCGCCCTGCTCCTGGGGCTGATCCGCGAGCGAGAGGTCGTTGTCGACGAGGTACAGCACCTCGCCGGGCTTGCCGTAGTACAGACGCTCCCGCGCCTGCGTCGTGATGTAGGCGGGGTCGTCCCAGCGATCGGCCTGCGCCTGCAGGTCGTCGATCTGGTCCTGCGTGAGCTCGACCGCATTCTGCAGCGCCGTGATCCGGTTCTGCTGGTCGACGTACGTGCCGATCGTGGGCACGAGCACCAGCACGCCGAGCACGACGAGTCCCAGCATGATGACCATGAAGCCCGAGAGCCGGATGCCGCCGAGCCATCCGCGCACATCCACCGGCCGCCGGGGCGGACCCTCGCCCGCGCCCTGCGTGCGGGAACGAGAAGAGGGAGCCGTTCTCGTTGCCACGGCTCCCCCTCTCGTCAGTACTGTCGTGCGCTGCGTTCAGCCCTTGAAGCGGGGGAACGCGGAGCGACCGGCGAAGACGGCGGCCTCGGCCAGCTCCTCTTCGATGCGCAGAAGCTGATTGTACTTCGCGACCCGCTCGCTGCGAGCCGGCGCACCGGTCTTGATCTGGCCCGAGTTCGTGGCGACCACCAGGTCGGCGATCGTCGTGTCCTCGGTCTCACCCGAACGGTGCGACCACATCGAGCGGTAGCCGTTCGAGGTGGCGAGCGCGACGGCGTCGAGCGTCTCGGACAGGCTGCCGATCTGGTTGAACTTCACCAGCAGCGCGTTCGCGACACCCAGGTCGATGCCCTGCTGCAGACGCTTCGGGTTGGTGACGAACAGGTCGTCGCCGACCAGCTGCACCTTGGATCCGAGCGCCTCGGTGAGGGCCTTCCAGCCGTCCCAGTCGTCCTCGGCGAGGGCGTCCTCGATCGTGACGATCGGGTACGAGTTCACCAGGTCGATGTAGTAGTCGGTCAGCTCGGCGGCGTTCCAGGACTTCTTGTCGAGCGTGTACACACCCTCGTCGAAGAACTCGGTGGCGGCGACGTCGAGGCCCAGGGCGATGTCCTTGCCGGGCGTGAAGCCGGCCTTCTCGATCGCCTTGACGAGGAAGTCGAGGCCCTCGCGGTTGCTGGGCAGATCGGGGGCGAAGCCGCCCTCGTCACCCAGCGCCGTCGAGAAGCCGGCGGCCTTCAGCTCGCTCTTGAGCACGTGGTAGGTCTCGGTGCCCCAGCGCAGCGCCTCGGAGTAGGTCTCGGCGCCGATGGGCGCGAGGAAGAACTCCTGCATGTCGATGCCGTTGTCCGCGTGCTCGCCGCCGTTGATGACGTTGAAGAGCGGAACGGGCAGCACGTGCGCGTTGGGTCCGCCGAGGTAGCGGAACAGCGGCAGGTCGGCCGAGTCCGCCGCGGCCTTGGCGACGGCCAGGCTCACGCCGAGGATGGCGTTGGCGCCGACGCGCGACTTGTTCTCGGTGCCGTCGGTGGCGATGAGGATCTCGTCGATGACGCGCTGCTCGCTCGCCTCGACGCCCTCGATCGCCGGGCCGAGCTCGTCGATGACAGCGGTGACGGCCTTGAGCACGCCCTTGCCGCTGTAACGGCTCTTGTCGCCGTCACGCAGTTCGTACGCCTCGAACGCACCGGTGGATGCGCCGGAGGGAACGGCCGCACGCTGGACGACACCGTCGTCGAGGAGCACCTCCACTTCGACGGTCGGGTTACCGCGCGAGTCGAGAATCTCGCGCGCGCCTACAGCCTCGATCAGTGCCACAGAGGACTCCTTGAGTTGGTTTGGCCCCTCCGCGACGAGCGGGAGGGATGGTTCTCGGAACGCCATCGTCCGCATCCGAGTCTAGTGAGCGCGAGAGGGATCCCCCGCGGCCGGACCGGCAGAATCCCCGACGATCGCGATCGCCACGCCGTCCCACCCCTTCGCGTCGAGCGTCTGGATGGCCGTCGCGTCGAATCGCGGGTCGTCCGCGAGCATCGCCAGCCCCCGCCGCATCCCGTCGACCTGCGCGTCCACGACGGCGTCGTCGGCCACCCGGCCGGCGCGCACCGCGTTGTCGACCACGACGACCGCGCCCGGACGGGCCAGACGCGCGGCGTGCTCGAGATACTGCGTGGTCGACTCCTTGTCGGCGTCGATGAAGACGAAGTCGAACGGACCGGCGAGCGTGGGCAGCACCTCGGCGGCGAGACCCACCTCGATCCGGACGCGGGCGGACACACCCGCCCGCTCGAGGTTCCGCCGCGCGACGGCGGCGTGACGCGGCTCCGCCTCGAGCGAGACGACACTCCCCCGCTCGCCCACGGCGCGGGCCAGCACGATGGTCGAGTAGCCGCCGAGCGTGCCGATCTCAAGCACCCGGCGCGCGCCCGACATCCGCACGAGCAGGCTCAGCAGCTTGGCGTGGACGGCCGCCACCTCGATGGGCGGGAGGCCGGCCGCATCCTGGTCGGCGCGCGCCGCGTCGAGCGCGTCGTCGGCGCCCACGAAGAGGCCGGACAGGTAGGCGTCGACGGCCTGCCATCGTTCCGGCGTCGGTGCGGGAAGCGGATCGCTCACGTCCCCCAGCCAACTGGTCGCACCCCGCACCGTCAACCCCCGCTCGCCGGAGGAGTGTGCCCGGCCGGCAGGCGCACGTCGGCGCCGAGCGCCGCCAGCACCGAGGGCAGCAGCGCCTCGGCGGTGCGGCGGTATCCGGCGGAACTCGGATGGAACCGGTCGAGGCTGAACATCTCGTCCGGGTTCGACACGAAGAACGGCCCCACGGCGTGGCGCAGCGACACCGCCCATGCCCCCTCGGCCACGGCTGCCTGCGTCTGCGCCCGGGCGAGCTGGCGCGACATCCGCGACCCGAGCGATCGCAGCGGCTGCGGGACCGGGCGGAGGGCGCCGAGATCCGGGCACGTGCCGACCACGACCGGCATGCCGAGGCCGCGGAGCCGCACGATCGCCGCCCGGAGCCCCGCGGCCGACGCCGAGACGGGCACGCGGTGCGTGATGTCGTTGCCGCCTACGACGATGACCGCGACATCCGCGCGGTAGGCGCTCGGCAGCGCGTCGAGCTGCGGACCCAGCGCGGAGGTCTCGGACCCCACGACGGCCGCGGTCCGCAGACGCACCGGGCGGCGCATCCCCGCCGCGATCCCCTTCGCCAGCCGGGCGCCCAGCGTGTCCTTGCGCCGGTCCGCCCCGAGGCCCGCGGCGATCGAATCGCCCAGCACCAGCAGCTCGATGACGGCCCCCTCGTGCCGACGCCGCCACACGCGGTCGGCGTCGAAGGCGTCCTCCCCCAGCGGTTTGCCGATGCGCCGCCGCGCGTGCGCGGCCTGGCGCCGCAGCAGAGCGACGCCGCCCGCCACGGCCAGCGCGGTGGTTCCGAGGGTGGCGGCGAGCGCCACCGGCAGACGTGCCATGGCCCCATCCGAACCCGCCGGGATGAACGTCACGTGACCGTGCGGTGACGCCGCGGCGCACGCCGCCCGCTCCGCCCCGTTCATACCGGCCCGGTAGGGTGCGGCGCGTGTCCGGTCCCTCCCTCGCGCGCCGCCTCGGGCTCGGGGATGCGGTGGCGATCGGTCTCGGATCGATGATCGGCGCCGGGGTGTTCTCGGCGTTCGCCCCCGCCGCCCAGGCAGCCGGCGCGGGGCTGCTCCTCGGTCTCGTGATCGCCGCCGCCGTCGCCTTCGCGAACGCGACCTCGACGGCGCAGCTGGCCGCCGCCCACCCGGTCGCCGGCGGTGTCTACGCCTACGGCTCGGCCGAGCTCGGACCGCGGTGGGGATTCGCCGCGGGGTGGGCGTTCGTGGTGGGCAAGATCGCCAGCTGCGCCGCGATGGCCCTCACGTTCGCGGCGTACGCCGCTCCTGCCGGATGGGAGCGGGTCGTGGCGATCGCCGCTGTCGTGCTGGTGGTCGCGGTGAATCTCGGGGGCGTCACCCGGACCGCGCGCGTGACGAAGGTCATCGTCGTCATCGTGCTGCTGTCTCTGGCCGTCGTCACAGCCGCCGGCGGGGTCGCGGGCGGTGCGCTCCCCGCGATCGGCGACCTCTGGGGCGAGCCGTACGGCATTCTGCAGTCCGCCGGCATCCTGTTCTTCGCGTTCGCCGGCTACGCCCGCATCGCGACGCTCGGCGAGGAGGTGCGCGATCCCGCCAGGACCATCCCCCGCGCGATCGTCGGCGCGTTCCTCGGTGCGCTCACGGTCTACGGCGTGATCGCGGTCGTGACGCTCACGACCCTGGGCGCCGATGCCCTCGCCGCATCCACGGCGCCGCTCGACGAGGTGGTGCGCGCGACCGGGTGGGACGCCGCGTCTCCCGTCGTGCGTATCGGCGCCGCGGCCGCATCCCTCGGCGCCCTGCTCGCTCTCATCGCGGGCATCGGGCGCACCGGGTTCGCCATGGCGCGCGGCGGCGATCGGCTTCTCGTCGTTCGGGGTGCTCGTGTACTACCTGATCGCCCACGTCGCGGCGCTCCGTCAGGGTGCGCAGGCGCGGCGGTATCCCCGCGCGCTGGCCGCGTTCGGCATGCTCGGCTGCGCCGTGCTGGCCGTCACCCTGCCGTGGCCGGGCGTCGTGGCGGGCGCGGTCGTGCTGGCAGCGGGCCTCGCCGTCCGCGGACTGCGCCCGCGCCGGATCAGCTGAGCGGCTTGGTCTCCAGCGATCCGACCGGTGCCCCCGCCGACACGGTCGCGAACGCGGTGTAGCCGTCGGTGGCCGCCCGCTCGAGCAGGAGCTTGAGGTTCTTGGTGCGCTGTTCGAGCCGCACCCGCGAGCCGGCCGCGACGAGCGCCGCCTTGTGCGCGATCAGCTCGGCCAGCGGCACGTCCCGGTCGTGCACGATGACGACGGCGGATGCGGCCGCATCCTCGCCGTCCGCGACGAGGTCGACGATCCGCTCGAAGCCGATCGAGAAGCCGACCGCCGGAACGTCCTGACCGAGGAAACGCCCGATCATGCCGTCGTACCGGCCGCCGCCGCCCAGCGAGTACGGCACCGAGGAGTGCGCCAGCTCGAAGATCGTGCCGGTGTAGTAGCCCATGCCGCGCACGAGGAACGGGTCGAACACGAGCGGGGCGGTGCCGCCGGTGGCGGCGCTCACGGCCTCGCCGACGCCGACGAGGTGCGCGACGATCTCGTCGTCGATGCCTTCCGGCAGCGCGGCACGGATCTGCGCCTCGCCGAACGCCGTCTCATCGCCGCCCGGGCGCGCGAGGAACGCGGCGAACGCGGTCACCGCGGCGTCGCTCGCGCCGCGGTCGCGGAGCTCCTTCTCGACGCCCTCGGGCCCGATCTTGTCGAGCTTGTCGATCGTGATGAGCACACCGGGGCGCTCGTCCGCGGCGAAGCCGAAGACCTCCAGCATCCCGTCGAGGGCGCGGCGATCGTTGATCCGCACCGTCGCGCCCTCGAGGCCGAGGGCTCCGAGGGTGTCGAGGGTGGCGGAGATCAGCTCCGCCTCGGCGCGCGCGCTCGCATCGCCGATGACGTCGATGTCGCACTGCACGAACTGGCGGTAGCGGCCCTTCTGCGGGCGTTCCGCGCGCCACACGGGCGCGATCTGCACCGAACGGAAGACGGAGGGCAGCTCACCGCGGTGCGACGCGTAGAAGCGCGCGAGCGGCACCGTGAGGTCGAAGCGGAGCCCCAGGTCGCTGAGGGCGGCGGGATCGTCGGCCGCCGCGCGCACCGCATCCGCGTCGAGTCCGCGCTTGAGCACCGTGAACGCGAGCTTCTCGTTGTCGCCGCCGACGCCGGAGTGGAGTCGGGCGTAGTCCTCCATGACGGGAGTCTCGATCTCGTCGAATCCGTGCGCCCGGTAGCGGTCGCGGATGACGGCGAGCACGCGCTCGCGGCGGGCCTTGTCGGCGGGGAGGAAGTCGCGCATGCCGCGCGGGGGGTTCACTGCTGGCACGAGACCATCATTCCAGGCCGGGCTCGGCGGCGCGGACCTCGTCCTCGAGCGCGCGCACCCGCGCGCGCAGCGCCCGCTCCGCATCCCATCCCTCGTCGCGCGCCCGCGCCACCAGGGCGAGGAGGGCGTCGCCCAGATCGTCCTCGGTCGTGATCTCGAGCGGCCGGGCCGGCACCGCGTCGCCGCGCACGGCGGCCGCGCGCCCCAGCACCTTCTGCGCGCGCGCGAGGGCGGGCATGCTCGTGGGGATGCCGTCGAGGACGCTGCGCCGTGCGCGCTTCTCGGCGGCCTTCGCCGCGTTCCAGTGCACGAGCACCTCGGCGGGCGTCGTGGCGACGGCGTCGCCGAACACATGCGGATGACGGCGCACCATCTTGTCGCCGAGGTCACGGGCCACATCGTCGATGTCGAAGGGTGTCTCGGGATCGCGCGAGGCGATCTCGGCGTGGAACAGCACCTGCCAGAGCAGATCGCCGAGTTCCTCGCGGAGCTCGGCACGATCGCCGGACTCGACGGCGTCGATGACCTCCGCGCTCTCCTCGACCAGGTAGGGCACGAGCGCACGGTGATCGATCTGCTGCGACCAGACGCAGCGCTCGCGCACCGCGTGCATCACGTCGGCTGCGCGTCGCAGCTGGTCGCCCCGGTCCTGCTCGCTCATGCGGTGCGCTCCTCGCTCAGGCGGCGGTAGTGCCGTGCCCGCCATGCTACGAGGGCACCGGCGAGCACGAGCGAGACGGCGGACCCCGCCAGCACGCCCAGGGTCGCCTCATCCCGCAGCAGCGGGACGTCCGCGAAGGCGAGTTCGGAGAGCAGCAGCGACACCGTGAAGCCGATGCCGCCCAGCGCGCCCGCCGCCAGCAGATCCGCGATCGGCAGGCGCGGGGCGCCGGGGACGGATGCCGCACGCTGCGCGATCCAGCCGAACACGGTGATGCCGACGATCTTGCCGACCGGCAACGCGACCAGCACACCCCAGAAGGCGGGCTGCAGCTCGGCGAGCCCGACCTGCGGGATCGTCACGAGCGCCGCGGACAGCGCGAACAGCGGCAGCACGAGCGCGTTGACCCACGGCTCGAGCGCGTGCCGGACGCGGAGCGCGGCCGACGGTGCCATGACCAGGCCCAGCGCGACACCGGCGATGGTCGCGTGCACGCCGGACTCGTACACGAGCACCCACACCGTGAGGGCGACGACGACCAGCACGACGCCGCGCAGCACGCGCAGGCGCACGCCCCCCATTCGGCTCACGACGGCGAACACGGCGAGCAGGATCACGGCCCCGCCGAGCATGACGACATCCACCCCCTCGGTGAACAGCACCGCGATGAAGACGATGCCGACGATGTCGTCGAGGATCGCCAGCGCCAGCAGGAAGATCCGAAGGCCGGGCGGGAGCCCCCGCCCGAACACCGCGAGCACACCGAGCGCGAACGCGATGTCGGTCGCCGTCGGGATCGGCCAGCCGGATGCCGACGGCGTACCGGCCGCGAAGAACGCGAAGACGACGATCGGCACGATCACGCCGCCCGCCGCGGCGATGGCCGGCTGCACCGCCGCCCGCAGGGTGTTGAGCTGACCGCGGGTGAGCTCGAACTGCAGTTCGACGGCCACGACGAAGAAGAACACCGCCAGCAGGCCGTCTTGGATCCAGTGCCCCACCGACATCTCGACGACGCCGGGGATGCCCAGGTACGTGTCCTTGAGGGCGGCGACGGTGCTCTGCAGCGGCGAGTTGGCCAGGAGGAGACCGAGGGCGGCCGCCGCGAGCAGGACGACGGCGGGGAAGCGGGCGGAGCGCAGCAGGGTCATGGACATTCCTCGAAGGGTCGGCGCGATGATTCCGCCGCAGGACGACGGGCCGACCAGACTTCCCGGCACTCCGTCATCCAGGGTACCGGGCGCAGACCCGCCGAGCGGGACGTCACCGGCGTCGGCCGTGACAAAGGCACCGCTCCGCGACCAGTAGCGTTGTCCCATGCGCGAACCCACCCCCACCGAAGCCATCGACCTCGTCGGCCGGTACGAGGCCGGCCAGGAGATTCCGGAGCAGATGCGCGCGGATGTGCGCCTGCTCGGCTCGCTGCTGGGGCGCGTGCTACGCGAGAGCGGCTCGGCCGGACTGTACGAGGACGTCGAGCGTCTGCGCGTCGCCACGATCGCGGCGTACACCGACGAGAGCGACGAGGCCTTCGCCCGCGCGGCGGAGATCGCCGATTCCTTCACGGTCGAGCGCGCGGATGAGGTTGCCCGCGCGTTCACCGTCTACTTCCACCTCGTGAACCTCTCCGAGGAGCACCAGCGGGTGCGTGCGCTCCGCGAGCGCGACGGGCTCTCCGAGGCCGGCACCCGAGGCGACTCGGTGAGCGCCGCGTTCCGCCTGCTCTCGGCCGAGGTCGGCGAGGAGACAGCCCTCGAGCGCCTCCAGGCCCTCCGCTTCCACCCCGTCTTCACGGCGCACCCCACCGAGGCGCGTCGCCGCGCGATCTCCACCGGCATCCGTCGGCTGTCGGAGCTGCTCGACGCGTTCGACGCCGCGACCCCCGACGGGTTCGACCAGCGTCGCGCGCACCGGCGCATGCTCGAGGAGATCGACACGCTGTGGCGCACCGCGCCGCTGCGCCCCGAGAAGCCGTCGCCCACCGACGAGGTGCGCGCCGTCATGGCCGTGTTCGACGACACGCTGTTCACGACTGTGCCCCGCGTGTACCGCCGCGTCGACTCGGTGCTGCAGGGCGAGGAGAACGGCAATCGCGCTCCGCTCGTGCGCCCCTTCATCCGCGTCGGCACGTGGGTCGGCGGCGACCGCGACGGAAACCCGTTCGTCACCGCCAAGGTGACCCGCAAGGCCGCAGCGATCGCCAGCGAGCACGTGCTGCACGGGCTCGAGCGCACCGCCACCCGCATCGGCCGGACGCTGACCCTGGATGCCGTCTCCACGCCGCCGAGCGAGGCCCTGCAGGCGCTCTGGAAGCGCCTGCGCACCGCGGACGAAGAGGCCGCGACCGACATCGCGCAGCGCTCGCCGAACGAACCGCATCGCCGCATCCTGCTGCTCATCTCGCGGCGCATCGCCGCGACGCGCGTGCGGGACGCGGACCTGTCGTACGACGACCCCGAAGACCTGCTCGCCGACCTCCGCGTCGTGCAGTCCTCGCTCGTCGAGGCGGGCGCCAGCCGCCAGGCGTACGGCTCGCTGCAGCGCCTGATCTGGCAGGTCGAGACGTTCGGCTTCCACCTGGCCGAGCTCGAGGTGCGCCAGCACTCCGCCGTGCACGCGAAGGTGCTCGCCGAGCTCGAGGCGGGCGGGGAGCGCAGCGAGCAGACCGAAGAGGTGCTCGAGGTCTTCCGCGCCGTCGCGTTCGTGCAGAAGCGGTTCGGACCCCGCGCCGCCGGCCGGTACATCGTCTCGTTCACGCAGTCCGCCGAGGACCTGGCGAACGTGCACCGCCTCGCCCGCTACGCCGTCGGCGAGGGCGAGCGCGCGCCGGTGCTCGACGTCATCCCGCTCTTCGAGACCTTCGCCGACCTGCAGGCGGCCCCCGGCATCCTCGCCGAGATCCAGCACCACCCCGAGTTCGCGGCGCGCCTGGATGCCACGGGCCGGCGCATGGAGGTCATGCTCGGCTACTCCGACTCCTCGAAGGACGTCGGCCCGGTCGCCGCCAATCTCGCGCTCTACGAGGCCCAGGCCGACATTTCGGCGTGGGCGCAGGAGAACCGGATCGAGCTGACCCTGTTCCACGGCCGAGGCGGTGCTCTCGGCCGCGGCGGCGGACCGGCCAACAGCGCCATCCTGGCGCAGCCGCCGCACTCGGTGGACGGTCGCTTCAAGCTCACCGAGCAGGGCGAGGTCATCTTCGCGCGCTACGGCGACCCCGCGATCGCGATGCGTCACATCGATCAGGTGGCCGGCGCCATCCTCATGGCATCCGCGCCGTCGAACGAGGAGACCAACCGGCGCGCCGCCGAGGCGTACGCCGACGTCGCGCAGGTCATGGAGGACGCCTCCCGCGAGCGCTTCTTCTCGCTCGTCAAGGCCCCCGGGTTCGCGCCGTGGTTCGCCACCGTCACCCCGATGGAGGAGGTCGGCATGCTGGCCCTCGGCTCCCGGCCGGCCCGCCGAGGCCTGTCGGTCGAGTCGCTCGAGGACCTCCGCGCCATCCCGTGGGTGTTCGCCTGGTCGCAGGCCCGTATCAACCTCGCCGGATGGTTCGGCCTCGGCACGGCCCTCGAGGCCGTCGGCGACGCCGAACGTCTCGTCGAGGCGTACGCGCAGTGGCCGCTGTTCCGGGCCATGATCGACAACGTCGCGATGAGCCTCGCGAAGGCCGACGACCGCATCGCCCGCGAGTATCTGGCGCTCGGCGACCGGGCAGACCTCGCGGAGCTCGTCATGGCCGAGATGACGCTCACCCGCGACTGGGTCGTGCGCATCGCCGGCGGCGACGGCCTGCTCGCCAACAAGGCGGTGCTGCAGCGCGCGGTCAAGCTGCGGAGCCCCTACGTCGACGCCCTCTCGCTGCTGCAGCTGCGCGCCCTCCGCGCGCTCCGCGCCACGGCGCCCGACGGCCCCGTCGACACCGGCCATCAGCGCCTTCTGCTCCTCTCCGTCTCCGGCGTCGCCGCCGGCCTCCAGAACACCGGCTGATCCCTCCGGCGTGGCGCTGGCGCGTGCTGGCGCCGGGGCCTGGCGCTCGCGCGGGTGCTGACGCTCCGCGTGCTGGCGTTCGGGGTGCTGGTGCTGGCGCTGACGTACACCCGCTCCGCAGGAGCTGTCGCATCCGCCAGCCCACCGTCACTCGTCGCGAATGCCGCGTCGCCGAAACGCGCACGCCGCATTCGCGACGAGCGAATACGGATGACGCACACGGATGGGGCGCGCACGGCTCGAGCAGAGCCTCCCCGCCCCAGCCACCCCAGCCACCCGGTTCATTCGTCGCGAAAGCGGGGTCGCCGACGCGCGAACCCTGCTTTCGCGACGAGTGAGCACGTGAAGGAGCGACGCCGCGCCCGCGCAGCACCGACGACACAGGGGTCGCGCCAGCGGCGACACAGCTCGCGCAGCACATCGCGGGACACCACGGCATTGGTGTTGAGGCGCGGGCACCATCCCAGCGCCACCGCTATGCCATCACGAGGATGTCGGGGCGCAGCGCTGTCGCGGCCCCATCCCCGAGTTCATTCGTCGCGAAAGCGGGGTCGCCGACGCGCGAACCCTGCTTTCGCGACGAGTGAGCAAGGGTGACGCGACGCAGCGCCCGCACCCGCGTCCGGCCCCACGGCAGCATCGCATCACCGCGGCCCCACCCCGCAGCAGCACCAGCGCCGCAGCACCGCGGCGCACCAGCACCCCGCATCACCCCTGCACCACAGCGCAGCGGCGCAGCGGCGGGGGTCAGCCCTGGAGGGGGGCGGGGGCGGCGGGCTCGGGGACGGGGAAGATCGCGTCGAGGAGCTGAGTCGTCCACGCGATCAGGTCGGTGTCGGACAGCGGCTCGCCGTCGGCGGTGGGCAGCGGCACGACGACCGCCTCCCCCGACGCTACGAGCTTGGACTTCGGGTACAGGCGCTGCAGGCGCACGCGCAGCGAGTCGGGCAGGTTCGCCGGGGCGACCCGCAGGTTCGGGCCCATCGCCACCACATCCGCGAGCCCGGAGCGGGCCGCGCGACGCCGCAACCGGGCCACGGCGACCAGGCCCTCGACCTCGGGAGGCGGCGTGCCGTAGCGGTCGGTGAGCTCGTCGACGACGAGGTCGATCATGTCGTCCTTCGCCGTCGCCGCGGCCGCCGCCGATAGCTTCTGGTAGGCCTCCAGGCGCAACCGCTCGCTGTCGATGTACGTCTCGGGCAGCCGCGCCTGCACCGGCAGCTCGAGCCGCAGCTCGGTGGGCCCCTCGGTCTCCTCCCCGCGGAAGGTGGCCACGGCCTCGCCGATCATGCGCAGGTACAGGTCGAAACCCACCCCCGCGATGTGCCCGGCCTGCTCGGCGCCCAGCATGTTGCCGGCACCGCGCAGCTCGAGGTCCTTCAGCGCCACCTGCATGCCCGAGCCCAGATCGTTGTTCACCGCGATGGTCTCGAGCCGATCGGCCGCCGTCTCGCTGAGCGGCTTCATCTCGTCGTACATGAAGTACGCGTAGGCGCGCTCACGCGCACGCCCCACGCGCCCGCGCAGCTGGTGCAGCTGGCTGAGTCCGTACTTGTCGGCGCGGTCGATGATGATCGTGTTGGCGTTCGAGATGTCGAGGCCGGTCTCGATGATGGTGGTCGACACGAGCACGTCGGCGCGGCGCTCCCAGAAGTCGTCGACGACCTGCTCGAGGGCGTGCTCCCCCATCTGCCCGTGCGCGACGGCGATCCGTGCCTCGGGCACGAGCTCGGCGAGATCGGCGGCCACGCGCTGGATCGACTGCACGCGGTTGTGCACGTAGAAGACCTGTCCTTCGCGCAGCAGCTCGCGCCGGATGGCGGCGGCGATCTGCTTGTCGTTGCGCGGCCCCACGTACGAGAGGATCGGATGCCGGTCCTCGGGCGGCGTCTGCAGCGTCGACATCTCGCGGATGCCGGTGACCGCCATCTCGAGCGTGCGCGGGATGGGGGTGGCGCTCATCGCCAGGATGTCGACGTTGGTCTTGAGCTTCTTGAGCGCGTCCTTGTGCTCGACGCCGAACCGCTGCTCCTCGTCGATGATCATCAACCCGAGGTCTTTGAACACGACCTTCTCGGTGAGGATGCGGTGGGTTCCGATGACCATGTCGACCGTGCCGTCGGTGAGGCCGGCGAGCACCTCGCGCGCCTCCTTGTCGGACTGGAAGCGCGACAGCGGGCGCACCTTCACCGGGAACCCGGCGAAGCGCTCGGCGAACGTGTCGAGGTGCTGCTTGACCAGCAGCGTCGTCGGCACGAGCATCGCGACCTGCTTGCCGTCCTGGATCGCCTTGAACGCCGCCCGCACCGCGACCTCGGTCTTGCCGAAGCCGACGTCGCCCGACAGCAGGCGATCCATCGGGATGGGGCGCTCCATGTCGGCCTTGATCTCGTCGATCGTCTGCAGCTGATCGGGCGTCTCGGCGAACGGGAACGCCTCTTCGAGCTCGCGCTGCCACGGGGTGTCGGGGCCGAACGCGTACCCCTTGGCCGACATCCGTGCGGAGTACAGCTTCACGAGCTCGACGGCGATGTCGCGCACCGCGCGGCGCGCCTTGCCCTTGGCCGCGGCCCAGTCGCTGCCGCCCATCTTCGAGAGGGTGGGCGCCTCTCCGCCGACGTACCGCGAGAGCAGGTCGAGCTGGTCGGTGGGGACGAACAGCTTGTCGCCCGGATGGCCGCGCTTGGAGGGCGCGTACTCCAGCACCAGGTACTCGCGGGTGCTCTTGACGGGCTTGCGCCCTCCGGAGGACACCTCGCGCTGCACGAGTTCGACGAACTTGCCGATGCCGTGCGTGGAGTGCACGACGAAGTCGCCCGGCTTCAGCTGCAACGGGTCGACGACGTTGCGACGACGCGAGGCGAGCTTCTTGACCGCCCGGTTGTCGCTCGAGATCGTGCGCCCGTAGAACTCGGACTCGGTGAGCACGGCCACCTTGGCGTCGGCCACCTGGAAGCCGCGTTCGAGCGTGCACGCGACGATCGTGACGATCCCCGCCTCGGGGGCCTCGCTGAGCGTGTCGACGCGGCGCGCGGCGACGCCGTGCTCGGCGAGCACGTCGCGCGCGCGGTCGGCGAGCCCGGCGCCCGCGGCGGTCACCACCACGGTCCAGCCGTCCTTCACGAGGCCGCCGACGTGCGCGATCGCACCGTCGACGTTGCCCGAGAACGAGGGGACGCCGCTCGCCGCCACGCGCGTGACGCCGCCCGCGGCCACCAGGCCCTCGGCGGCGGCATCCGCGTCGCCCGAGTCGAACGGCGAGAGCTCCCACCAGACGTCGCCGCGCTCGGCCGCGACCTCGCGCAGGCGCGGCAGGCTGACGAAGTCGCCCGCCCCGAGATCGACGGGGGTCTCGGCGCCCGCCACGGCGGCGCTCCACGCGGCATCGAGGAACTCGTGGTTCGTGTCCGAGAGCGTCACGGCGCGGGCGGTGGCCCGCTCGGGGTCGACGAGGGCAACCGCCGCGGCGCGCGGCAGGTAGTCGATGAGGGTGACGATGCCGTCGACGAGCGCGGGCGTCAGCGACTCCATGCCCTCGACGGGGATGCCCTCCGACATCTTCTCGAGCATGCCGTGGAGCGACGGGAACGACGGCGCGAGGTCGATCGCGCGCTCGCGCACCTCGTCGGTCAGCAGCAGCTCGCGGCTCGGCAGCAAGCCGATGCTCGGGATGTCGCCGGGGAGCGACCGCTGGTCGGCCACCGAGAAGGCGCGGATCTGGTCGACCTCGTCGCCGAAGAACTCGACCCGCAGCGGGTGGTCCGCCGTCGGCGGGAAGACGTCGAGGATGCCGCCGCGCACCGCGAACTCGCCGCGTCGCGACACCATGTCGACCCGGTGGTAGGCGTACTCGACCAGCCGCAGCACGATCTCGGCGAGGTCGTGGCCGCGCTCCCCCACCACGAGGCGGATGGGCGAGGCCAGATCCAGGCCGGGCGCGATGGGCTGGATGGCGCCGCGCACGGACGCGGTCACCACCAGCGGCGCCGCTCCGTCGTGCTGGGCGATCTCGTGCAGCACCTGCAGGCGGCGCCCGACGGTCTCGGCGCTGGGGCTCAGCCGCTCGTGCGGCAGGGTCTCCCAGGCCGGGAAATGGCGGACGGCGGCGCCGGGAAGCAGCGCCTCGATCGCGGGGCCGATGGCCTCGGCGCGGCGGCCGGTGGGCGCGACGATGAGCAGGATGCCGGGCTTGCCCGCCTCACGGCGACGCTCGAGCAGGGCGGCGAGCAGCGGCGCGTCGAGCCCGTCGATGACCGAGAAATCGGCATCGGCGGCGGAGGCGGCCACCGCGTTCCCGAACGATTCTGAGCGTGCGAGGGCGCGAACGATCCCGGGAACTGTCACCGGACGATTCTACGGCGGGTCGCCGACACCCGGCTCCCGCGGCCGCCCCGGGCGCGCGAGCGCGTCAGGCGCGCGGAGCGTGCCAGCGCTGCTGCGCGGCGAGCAGGCCGTCGGTGACCAGCAGCTCCGCCGCATCCGCCGCGTCCGCGATCAGGATGGGGAGCGTCGGTCGCTCGGCCGCGCCGAACGGGTCGAGCACCCAGTCGGCGGGATCCTGCCGGCCCGGCGGACGACCGATGCCGACGCGGACGCGCGGGAACTCGGGGGTGCCGAGCGCCTTGGCGATGTCGCGCACCCCGTTGTGGCCGCCGTGACCGCCGCCGGTCTTGAGCTTGAGGGTGTCGTAGGGGATGTCGAGCTCGTCGTGGATGACGATCACCCGCTCGGGCGGCAGCGAGTAGAACTTCGCCAGGTTCGCCACGGGTCCGCCCGACACGTTCATGAAGGTGTTCGGCTTGGCGAGGACGAGCTTGTCGGCGCCCGGACGCACCCAGGCCTCGGCGACGCGCGCGTTCGCCTTGTGCACACGGAAGCTCTCGCTCCGGCGGGCCGCGATCTCGTCCACGACCATCTGCCCGACGTTGTGCCGGGTCGCCTCGTAGCGCGGGCCCGGATTGCCGAGCCCCACGATGAGCCACGTCTGCGCCATGCGTCTCTCCTCACCTCCGCCGAAACGGGCCTCACCTCCCCGCCGAAACGGGAGAAATCCCGAGAGCGGACGATCGCCGGGGCGCGTCCTGTTCTCGGGATTTCTCCTGTGACGAAGCGGCAGGTCTTACTCTGCGGCCTCGGCGGACTCTTCGGACTGCTCGGCGGCGACCTCGGCGTCGGCCTCGGCGATCTCGTCCTCGGCGGCCAGCGTGGCGGCGGGCACCGAGATGGCGACGATCAGGACCTCGGGGTCGGTGACCAGCGTCGCGCCCTTGGGCAGCGTCAGGTCGGCCGCGGTGATGTGCGTGCCGTCCTCGAGGCCGTCGACGTCGACCTCGACGTTCTGCGGGATGTGGGTGGCCTCGACCTCGAGCGACACGGTGGTGGCGTCGAGGTTCGCGATCGTGCCCGGGAAGGGCTCGCCCACGACGACGATCGGGATGTCGACGTTGAGCTTCTCACCCTTCTTCACGACCAGGAGGTCGACGTGCTCGATGATCTGACGCACGGGGTCCTTCTGGACATCCTTGACGAGCGCCAGCTGGCCCTTGCCGTCGATCGAGAGCTCGAGCAGCGCGTTGGCGCGACGCAGGATGAGCAGCATCTGGTGGCCGGGCAGGGCCAGGTGCACCGGGTCGGTGCCGTGGCCGTAGAGCACGGCGGGGATCTGGCCGGCGGCGCGCATGCGGCGCGCGAAGCCCTTGCCGAACTGGGTGCGGGTTTCCGCGATGACCTTGTTGTCTTCCGACATGTTTCTTCTCCTTGCGGGCCCACGGGCCCCGATGGGGGTTCGACTCGAACGCGAGCGCGTGAGGAAAGCCGTCGGCCTGCACACCCTCGTCGATAACGGATGCGATGCCGCATCCCTCGCCGAAGTTCGCTCCGAGTGTATCAGCGTGCGCGCTAGCATGAGAAAGCGCGTGCCATCGGTGCGCGAGCACCCGACGAAAGGACCCCCGTGGACGCTCAGCTCGCTTCCGACATCCTCCTCGGAGTCATCGGACTGCTCGCGGCGCTGTCGGCGATCGGCATCGTGGGGGCCTTCTGGTCGCTCGGCCGCTCGAACCACCGACAGGGCTGACCTCCGCACGCTCTCGGGTGCGGGCCGTCGCCCCTGCGCCCGATCACCACGAAGGCGACGTTCCCTTTTCTAGAGGAGTATTCGTGACCGAGGCAGCAGCCAACATCGGAGTCGTCGGACTCGCCGTCATGGGGTCGAACCTGGCCCGCAACCTCGCTTCGCGCGAGGGCAACACGGTGGCGGTGTACAACCGCAGCCACGACAAGACCGAGCACCTGGTCACCGAGCACCCCGAGGCCGGCTTCGTGCCGACCGCCTCGTACGCGGAGTTCGCCGCGTCGCTGCAGAAGCCGCGCACCGCGATCATCATGGTCAAGGCCGGCGGCCCCACCGACGCCGTCATCAACGACCTCGTCGAGGTGTTCGAGCCGGGCGACATCATCGTGGACGGCGGCAACTCGCTGTTCACCGACACCATCCGCCGCGAGAAGGCCGTCCGCGCGACCGGCATCAACTTCGTCGGCATGGGCGTCTCCGGCGGCGAAGAGGGCGCGCTGCTCGGCCCCTCGCTCATGCCCGGCGGCTCGGACGAGTCGTGGACCACGCTCGGCCCCATCCTGCGCTCGATCGCGGCGATCGCCGAGGGCGAGCCCTGCGTGACGCACGTCGGCCACGACGGCGCCGGCCACTTCGTGAAGATGGTGCACAACGGCATCGAGTACGCCGACATGCAGCTCATCGCCGAGGCCTACGACCTCATCCGCCGCGGCACCGGCAAGTCGCCCGCCGAGATCGCGGACGTCTTCGCCGAGTGGAACCGCGGCGAGCTCGAGTCCTACCTGATCGAGATCACCGCCGAGGTGCTGCGCCAGGTCGACGCCGAGACCGGCAAGCCGCTCGTCGACATCATCCTCGACCAGGCCGGCGCCAAGGGCACCGGCGCCTGGACGGTGCAGACCGCACTCGACCTGGGCGTGCCCGTGTCGGGCATCGCCGAGGCGACCTTCGCCCGGTCGCTCTCGAGCCACCCCGAGCAGCGCGAGACCGCGGGCGCCCTGCCCGGACCCGCCGAGGGCTTCACCGCCGAGGACGCCGACGCGTTCATCGAGAAGGTGCGCCTGGCGCTGTACGCCTCGAAGATCGTCGCGTACTCGCAGGGCTTCGACGAGATCCGCGCCGGTGCCGCCCAGTACGGCTGGAACATCGACCTGGGCGCGATCGCCTCGATCTGGCGCGGCGGCTGCATCATCCGCGCACAGTTCCTCAACCGCATCACCGACGCGTACGTCGAGACGCCGGAGCTCCCCGTCCTCATGACGGCGCCGTACTTCGTGGACGTCTTCACGCGGGCGCAGGACGCCTGGCGCGAGATCGTCGCCACCGCGGCGGCCACCGGCATCCCCGCCCCCGCGTTCTCGTCGTCGCTGGCGTACTACGACGGGCTGCGCGCCGAGCGCCTGCCCGCCGCCCTCATCCAGGGCCAGCGCGACTTCTTTGGTGCGCACACCTACAAGCGCATCGACAAGCCGGGCACCTTCCACACCCTGTGGTCGGGCGACCGCACCGAGGTCGAAGCGGTCGACACCCACTGACGATCCCCGTCGACGCCACGAGGGCGGCACCCCATCCGGGTGCCGCCCTCGTGCGTGCGACGGGTGCCCGCCCGGTCAGCGGGTGATGTCGCGCACCGTCCCCCGCTCCAGACGCAGTCGCCGAGTGGCCCGCCGCGCGACGGCCGAGTCGTGGGTGACGACGACGAGGGTGAGCCCGTCGTCGTTCAGCCCCTGCAGGAGCGTCAGGATCTCATCGCGCATGCGCTCGTCCAGGTTCCCGGTCGGCTCGTCGGCCAGCAGCACGCGCGGACGCTTGGCGATCGCGCGGGCGATGGCCACCCGCTGCTGCTGACCGCCCGAGAGCTCACCCGGCCGATGGTCGCCCCGCTCGGCGAGCCCGACGTGCGCGAGGGCCTCGACGACCCGCGCGTCACGGTCCACCCGCGGGATGCCGAGCGGCTCGAGCCCCATGTCGACGTTCTCGGCGGCCGTCAGGGTGGGGATGAGGTTGAAGCCCTGGAACACGAACCCGATCTCGTGCGCCCGCAGGGCACCGAGCCGGGCGTTCGACGCCGTCGCGATGTCGGTGCCGCCCAGCATCACCCGACCGGCGGTCGGACGCTCGAGCGCGCCCAGCACCTGGAGGAACGTGGACTTGCCCCCGCCCGTCGACCCTTGGATCGTGACGAACTCGCCCTGGGCGATGTCGATGTCCACCCCGGTCAGCGCGGTCACCTCCCGCCCCTTCTGACGGTAGGTCTTGGTCACGCCGCTGAGGCGGTAGGCGAGGTCGGCGGTGCCGGCGGCATCCGCGGTCTGCGTGTCGGTGATGGTCATGGCGATGCTCCTGTCGTGGGGATGGATGGGGTCAGCCGATGGCACGGAGCGCCTCGGCGGGGCTGAGCCGGGCGGCACGCCACCCGCCGAACGCGCCGGAGACGAGCCCCGCCAGCACGGCGAGCGCGACGGCGGCGAGGACGATCGTGAGCGAGACGGGTGCGCTCAGCACCACATCGGTCGTCTCCGCCACCGCGGCGAACCCGCCGCCCATGCCGCCGGGGCCGCCCTGCTCGGGTCCCGTCGATTCCGCGGCGCTCGAGATCGTCGGCGACGCGATGTTGATGGCGAGCACGGCGACGAGTCCCAGGGCGACGCCGACGACCCCGCCGATCAGGCTCTGGACGAGCGACTCGCCCGCGACCTGGCCGATGACACGGCGGTTCGACCAGCCGATGGCCTTGAGCGTGCCGAACTCGCGCGTACGCCGCGACACCCCGGAGATCGTGAAGAGCACGGCGAGCGCCACCGCGACCAGGAGGACGAGCACCGACAGCCAGGTGCCGAGGCTCGTGATGAGCGACGACGCGCTGGAGAGCGAACCCGACACGGTCGAGGCGAGGTCGGACTGCGAGCTCACGGTGGCCTCGGGCAGCTCGGCCTGGAGCGCCGCCTGCACCGAGGTGATGGCGTCGGCGGACTCGGCCTGCACGTAGACGGTGGACACGACATCCCCCACGCCCGCGAGGGTCTGCGCGACGTCGAGCGGGATGTAGACGTTCGCCGCGGTGTCCGCGTCGCTCGATGCGGACGCGACGATGCCGACGATCTGCATCTCGGTGCCGCCGACGTCGATGACGCCGCCGACCGACAGCTCGCTCGAGGCCGCGTAGGTGGCGTCGATGACGGCGACGTTCTGCCCGGCATCGTCGGCGCTCAGCTGACGCCCCTCCGAGACCGTCACCGCGGAGAGCGGGCCGACGGTCGCGTCGGCGCTGCTGACGCCGAGCACGGTGAAGGAATCGAGATCGAACGATCCGCCGCCGAAACCGCCGCCACCGCCGCCACCGGACGGCGGCGCCTGCCCCTCGCCGGTCGCGCCGTCGGTCGTGCTGGGCGCCTCGGGCAGCGCGCCCGAGAAGGTGGAGTTGGTGAGCGAGAGCGCGCCGGATGCGGCGGCCACACCGTCGACGCCCGCGATCGTGTCGACCGTCGCCGCGTCGAGCGTGCCGCGCATGAAGTCCGTCATCAGCCGCGACTGGCTCAGCGATGTCGTGCCGTCGTCGGCGGTCTGGCCGGCGTCCTCGTCGAAGTCGAAGCTCGGCCCTCCGCCCTGTCCGGGTTCGGCGGCGGCGCCCGAGACCGTCAGGTCGGTGCCTACCCCGTAGACGGACTCCAGAGCCTGGGCCTGCGCGTCGCGGACACCCGCGGCGAGTGCGTTCACGACGATCACGAGGGCGATCGCGATCGCCAGCCCCGCGGCGACGATGATGGTCTGTTTCTTGCGGCCGGCCAGTTCCCGGCGCAGGTACGTGCTGTACATGGGTCTCCTCTCGGCCCGGAAGAGCCGTCATCCGGAACGTTAGAAATGACGCCGATGCGAACGGCATGGCACGGATATGAGGGCTCTATGGGAGCATGTGACGCATCCGGTGCCGCACCGGCGCGCACTCACAGGTGACGCATAGCCGACGCCATAGAAAGCGCATAGGAACCCGACGCAGAATCGAGGCATGACTTCGATGGCACCCTCACCCGCATTGCACCGCGCGGACGGCACCGCTCCCCGCGTGCTGGTCGTCGACGACGAGCAGATGCTCACCGACCTGCTCTCGATGGCGTTGCGGATGGAGGGCTGGGACGTGCAGACGGCCTCGTCCGGCTTCCAGGCGCTGCAGGCCGCGCGCGATTTCGCGCCCGACGCCATGGTGCTCGACATCATGATGCCGGACCTCGACGGCATGGCCGTGCTGCAGCGTCTGCGCCAGTCGGGCAACGACGTGCCGGTGCTGTTCCTCACCGCGAAGGACGCCGTGGCCGATCGCGTCGCGGGGCTGACCGCGGGGGGTGACGACTACGTGACGAAGCCGTTCAGCCTCGAAGAGGTCGTCGCACGACTGCGCGGGCTCATGCGCCGCGCCGGCACGGCTCAGGCCGGCGACTCCGAGCCGATCCTTCGGGTGGGCGACCTGAGCCTCAACGAGGATAGCCACGAGGTCGACCGGGCGGGCGAGAACATCGAACTGACCGCCACCGAGTTCGAGCTCCTCCGCTACCTCATGCGCAACCAGCGCCGGGTCGTGTCGAAGGCGCAGATCCTCGATCGCGTGTGGAACTACGACTTCGGCGGCCGCTCCAGCGTCGTCGAGCTGTACATCTCCTACCTCCGCAAGAAGATCGATCAGGGGCGCGAGCCGCTCATCCACACCGTGCGCGGCGTCGGATACATGATCAAAGCCCCGCAGTGATGCGCGTCGCCTCCCCCCGCCGGCTCACGCTCCAGGCGCGGCTGATGGTGGCCGTCATCGGCATGGTGGCGGTGATCCTCGGGATCGTGGGTCTGGCGACCGGCACGATCCTCACCTCGATCATGCGCGACAACCTGGACGCGAAGGTGTCGGAGGCCGTCTCGCAGCTGCGCGGGTATCCGACCGACACCGCCGAGGACATCCTCATCGGCGGACGTCAGGAGAGCGGCACCCTCGTGGTGCTGCGCTCGCAGTTCGGCACCGCCTCGGGCGCGTTCGTGGCCGCGGACGAGTCGATCCAGACCCTGACGGATGCGCAGATCACGAGCATCGTCGCCGAGGTCGACCACGTCACGGGCCGTGCGACCGTCACGATTGACGGGCTCGGCGAGTACCGCGCCATCATGAGCGGCAGCTCCAGCGGGCCGTTCGTGCTGGTGGGCCTGCCCACCTCCGAGGTCGCGACGACGCTCGGGCAGATCCTCACCACCGTCGGCTTCGTCACCGTGGGAGGGCTCCTCCTGCTCGGTGTCGTCCTCGCCGTCATCATCCGGCGGAGTCTGCAGCCGCTGCGCGCGGTCGCGGCGACCGCGGAACGCGTGGCGCGCCAGCCGCTGTCCGCCGGCGAGGTCACCATCAGCGAGCGGGTGCCCGCATCCGAGGCCGATGAACGCACCGAGATCGGCCGGGTGGGAGCGGCGCTCAACACCCTGCTCGACCACGTGGGCACCTCTCTCGAGGCACGCCAGCGCAACGAAGAGCGGATGCGGCGCTTCGTGGCCGACGCCAGCCACGAACTGCGCACCCCGCTGGCCTCGATCCGCGGATACTCCGAGCTGTCGCTGCGCGACGCCACCCTCAGCGACAACACGTCGTCGGCCCTCGAACGCATCCAGGCGCAGTCGCTGCGCATGACGACGCTCGTGGAGGATCTGCTGCTGCTGGCCCGTCTCGAAGAGGGTCAGGAGCTGGTCTACGGCGCGGTCGACCTCTCCCGACTCGTCATCGAGGCGGTCGGCGACGCTCAGGCGGCCGGACCCGACCACGTCTGGCAGATCGACCTCGATCCCGAACCCGTCGTCGTCGCCGGCGACGAGGGACGACTCACGCAGGTCATCGCCAACCTCCTCGCGAACGCCCGGACGCACACCCCCGCCGGGACGCATGTCACGGTCTCGATCACGCGCGACGGCACGGACGCCGTGCTGCGCGTGCACGACGACGGCCCCGGCATCGATCCGGCGGTGGCCGACGAACTGTTCGAGCGGTTCGCCCGCGCCGACCGATCGCGGGCGCGGAAGACCGGCGGCACCGGCCTCGGGCTGTCGATCGTGCGGGCGATCGTCGACGCCCACGGCGGCGAGATCTCGGCGCAGTCCACCCCCGGCGACACCACCTTCACCGTGCGGCTGGCGGGGCGTCCGAAAGATCCGGGTCATCGAGCGGACGGGTCCACGACGAAGGACTAGCGTGGTGGTGTGACCACTCCGATCGATGCCACCACCACCGCCGCCTGGACGGAACTGTCCTCGCATCGCGACGCCTTCTCCCCCGACCTCCGGGCCTGGTTCGCCGAAGACCCCGATCGCGTGGGCCGTCTCACGCACACGCTCGGCGACCTCCACGTGGACCTGTCGAAGAACCTCGTGACCGACGATGTCCTCGCGAGCCTCGTGCGCCTGGCCGAGCAGACCGGCGTCGCCGAGCGGTACGCCGAGATGCTCCGCGGCACGCACATCAACACGACCGAGGACCGCGCCGTGCTGCACACGGCGCTGCGCCGCCCGGCGGGCGCGGAGCCCGCCCTCGTCGTCGACGGCCAGCAGATCGACACCGACGTCCAGGAGGTCCTCACGGCGCTGTCGGCCTTCGCGGACCGCGTGCGCAGCGGCGCCTGGACGGGAGTGACGGGCAAGAAGGTCACCCACGTCGTGAACATCGGCATCGGCGGCTCCGACCTGGGGCCCGTCATGGTCTACGAGGCGCTGAAGCCCTATGCCGACGCCGGCATCCAGGCGCGTTTCGTGTCGAACATCGACCCGACGGACATCGCCGAGAAGACCGCGGATCTCGACCCCGCCACGACGCTGTTCATCGTCGCCTCCAAGACGTTCACGACGCTCGAGACCCTCACCAACGCCCGCCTGGCGCGCGACTGGCTCTGGCGGGGCCTGGCCGAGGCCGGCGCCATCGGGGACGACGAGGAGTCGCGGACGGATGCGGTCGCGCACCACTTCGTCGCCGTCTCGACCGCGCTCGACAAGGTCGCGGCCTTCGGCATCGACCCCGCGAACGCCTTCGGGTTCTGGGACTGGGTGGGCGGGCGCTACTCCGTCGACTCGGCCATCGGGCTGTCCCTCGCCATCACGCTGGGCCCGGATGCCTTCCGCGAGCTCCTCGCCGGCTTCCACACCGTCGACGAGCACGTGCGCACCACGCCCCTCGCGCAGAACGTCCCGGTCCTCATGGGGCTGCTGAACGTCTGGTACACCAACTTCCTCGGCGCTCAGTCGCACGCGGTCCTCCCCTACGCGCAGCAGCTGAGCCGTTTCCCGGCCTACCTGCAGCAGCTGACCATGGAGTCCAACGGAAAGTCCGTCCGGTGGGACGGCTCCCCCGTCACCACCGACACGGGAGAGGTCTTCTGGGGCGAGCCCGGGACCAACGGTCAGCACGCGTTCTACCAGCTGATCCACCAGGGCACCCGCCTGATCCCCGCGGACTTCATCGCCGTCGCCAACCCCGCGTACCCGCTGCGCGACGGCGACCGCGACGTGCACGGGCTGTTCCTGGCGAACTTCCTCGCGCAGACCAAGGCGCTCGCCTTCGGCAAGACCGCCGCCGAGGTCGAGGCGGAGGGCACAACGGGAGCCCTGGTCGCCGCGCGGACGTTCGCCGGCAACCGCCCGACGACGTCGATCTTCGCGCCGGCCCTCACGCCGGCCGTGCTCGGTCAGCTCATCGCGCTGTACGAGCACATCACGTTCACACAGGGCGCCGTCTGGGGCATCAACTCGTTCGACCAGTGGGGCGTGGAGCTCGGCAAGCAGCTCGCCCTGCAGATCGCCCCCGCGATCGAGGGCGACGAGGCGGCCTTCGCGGCGCAGGACGCCTCGACCCGCGCCCTGCTCGAGTACTACCGGGCGCACCGCGGCTGAGGCCGCGGTGCCGGGCGCGCTAGATCCAGCCCTTGTCGTGTGCGAGGCGCGCGGCCTCCGCCCTGTTCGCCGCTGAGGTCTTGCCGATCGCGGACGACAGGTGGTTGCGCACGGTGCCCGCCGAGAGGAACACCTCGGCGGCGATGCGCGCGATCGGCCGGCCGTCCGCCGACAGACGCAGCACCTGCTGCTCGCGCTCGGTGAGCGGGTTCGCGCCGTCGAACAGGGAGGCTTCGGCCAGCGCCGAGTCGACGACGCGGAGCCCCGCGTGCACGCGGCGCACCGCGTCGGCGAGTCGTTCGGGCGGTGCGTCCTTCACGATGAACCCGCTCGCGCCGGCATCCAGCGCACCGCGGAGGTAGCCGGGCCTCGCGAAGGTCGTCACGATCAGCACCCGGGTTGCCGGGCTGGCAGCGAGAACCGCGCGCGTCGCCTCGATGCCGTCGGTGCGCGGCATCTGGATGTCCATGAGGCAGACATCGGGGGTGAGCTCCGCCGCCCGGATGCCGGCGGCGTCGCCGTCTCCCGCCTCACCGACCACCACCAGGTCGTCCTCGAGTTCCAGCAGGGCGCCGAGCGCCCCGCGCACGAGCGCCTGATCATCGACCAGCAGCAGACGGATCACCACGTGACGCTCACCCTCGTGCCGCTGGTCGCGAGGTCCTCGACGCGCAGGGTCGCCCCCGCCGCGCTGGCGCGCTCCGCCATCCCCCGGATGCCGTTTCCGACGGCGCCCTTCGCCCCGCGTCCGTCGTCCTCGACGACGACGGTTCCCGGCGCGAGACGGATGTGCACACGGGATCCGTCCGCATGACGCAGGATGTTCGTCGTCGCCTCGCGCACGATCCATCCGGCCGGGAGCGCCTGCGCGGGCGTCAACGCCTCAGCGGCGCCGTCGACCTCGACGGTGAGCCCGGCCGACTCGAGGGTTCTGCGGCTCGCTTCGACCTGGTCGGCGAGCGTCGCACCGCGAAGCCCCGTCACCGTGGCACGGACCCCGGCGATCGCCTCACCGGCGAGCCGGGAGATCTCCTCGAGCTCGGCATGCGCGCGCGCCGGGTCGCGCTCGACGAGGCGCTGGGCGAGCTCGGATTTGAGCTTGATCACCGTGAGCGAATGACCGAGCAGATCGTGCACATCGCGAGCGAGGGTCTCGCGCTCCTCGCTGGTGGCGAGCTGCACGCGCAGCGCGTCGTCCGCGACCGACCGGCTGATCAGCCACGTATTGATGGTGTTGACGACGGCCATCATCACGATGATCGCCAGGATCGTGGCGTGGTACGCGAACCGGTCGGTCACGACGATCACGACGAGCGCGATGCCGATCGCCGCGCCCGTCACCGCCCAGTGCCACGCGCCGCGCAACCCGTAGGAGGCGAACGACATCAGGAACGGGAAGAAGCTCAGCACGCCCGTGTCGATCGCCGGGATCAACAGCGCGACGCACACGACCGACGCCCAGAAGATCGCGAGCACGCTGGGCGCCGGAGGCCCCCACCCCGCCTTCATCCCGAGCACGAAGCCGGTGACGTAGAGCACCGCGAACGCGACGAGCGCTGCCCACCCCAGCACGATCAGCGCGCCCGAGGCGTCCGATTCGAGAAGCGCCAGCACCGGGTAGATCAGGAAGACCATCCAGATGACGGCCATGAGCCATCCCCACCGCGCCCACGGTCCGCCGCTGGCGTGCGCCTTCTCCGCCGCTGCCATCACCCACCGAGCCTATCGAGCGCAGCTCATCGGCGGCGGCGCGAGCGCATCACACCGAGCCGCGCGAGCAGGGCGAACAGACCGGCCCACACGGCCACGTTCAGCAGCACCAGCCAGATCGAGTCCGCGCCGCCCGCCACGAGCGCGCCGTCGGTCGCGGGCCACCGCACGAGCGCGACGAACCCGTACATCGGCGTGAACTTCGCGATGTCGAGCATCACGCCCTCCAGCGGCACGAAGACGTTGCCGAAGAACCCGAAGAAGGTGATCGAGATGGAGGCGAGCGCCGCGGCCGAGTCCGAGTTGAAGGTCAGCCCCACCCCGAGTCCGTAGAGACCGAACATCAGCCCGATCGCGAGGGTGATCGCGGCGGCGGCGAACCAGCGCCACGCGTCGTCGGCTTCGGCACCCGTCAGCATCCCGGCGACGTACACGGCGGCGACGGATGCCGCGGAGAAGGTCACCGCGCTCACGAGCTTGGTCAGCGCGTAGCCGGCGGTCGTCAGCGGCGTCATCGCCAGCTGTCGACCCCAGCCCTGACCGACCTCGGACGCCGCGAGCGAGGTGAGCGAGCTCATGCCGGTCGCCGTGCCGAACGCCCCCATCGACACCATCACGTAGAACGAGACGTTCGCGGTGCCGACGCTCTGCGAGCCGTAGGCCATCCCCGCACCGAACAGCAGGTACATCGCCACCGGCATCGCCAGCGTGAAGGCGAGCGTGTAGGGGTTGCGCAGCTGCCGGATCCCCTCGATGCGGTACAGCGTGGGGGAAAAGGTCATCGACATGATCACGCCTCCGTGAGTGCGGCGAACGCGGATTCGAGGGTGGGCGCGGTGATCTCGAGATCGGTCGCGCCCATCGCGAGCAGGCGTGCAGCGAGGGCATCCGATTCGGCCGTGCGCACGATCAGCCGTCCGCCCTCGACGTCCACGTCGGACACGGCTGCCTCGGCGCGAAGCTCCTCGATGAGCGCCACGCGCCCGACGTCGGCCGGCAGGGTCGCCGATACCGCACGTCCGCCGAGCGAGCCGCGGAGTTCGGCGGTCGCCGCATCCGCGACGATGCTTCCGCGATTCATCACGATCGTGCGCGGCGCGAAGAGCTCCGCTTCTTCGAGGTAGTGGGTCGCGAACAGGATGGTGCGTCCGGCATCGGCGTCGGCGCGCATGACCTCCCAGAAGCGGCGGCGGGAGTTCACGTCCATGCCGGCGGTCGGCTCGTCGAGCACGAGCACATCGGGGTCGGGCACGAGGGCGAGCGCGAACTTCACCCGCTGCTGCTCCCCGCCGGAGCACTTGCCCACCCGACGACGTGCGAGCGCGGTGAGGTCGGCGCGTTCGAGCACCTCGTCGACGCGGTGCGACGCCCGATGGAGACCGGCGATCACCTCGACCGTCTCGCGCACGCTGAGATCGGCGAGCAGCCCGCCGGTCTGCAGCACCGCGCTGAGCCTGCCTGCACCGACTGCCGAGCGAGGGGCGGCGCCGAGCACCGAGATCGTGCCGGCGCTCGGCTCGGCGAGGCCGAGCAGCATGTCGAGGGTCGTCGTCTTGCCCGCGCCGTTGGGACCGAGAAGCGCCACGACCTCGCCCTGCTCGATGCGGAGGCTGACGTCGTCGACCGCGCGGATCCTGGTCTCACCGTGGCCGAACCAGCGCGCGACGCCCGTCACCTCCACGGCCGGAGTCTTCATCTGTGTCATGACTCCAGCGTGACGCCCCGCCGTCGGGCGCACCTCGCCTGAATGTCACCCGCCGCCCATGACGGATGTCACGCGGGTCAGTACCCGGCGAAGGCGTCCGTCGTGATCGAGCGGCTCTTCTCCAGCGCCGGGGCGAGGTCGGCGATGAGCGCCGGCGGCCCCGACACATAGGCGTGCCGCGCGTCCAGATCCGGGACGAAGCGCTCGAGAGCCGCGTGATCGATGCGGATGCCGCCCGCCCACGTCCAGCCGACGGGCAGGTTCTCGGGCTCGTCCTTGGTGAAGACGATCACGGGGACGCCCGACGCGGCGATGTCGTCGCGGAACACGAGCTGCGACGCATCCGAGGCGACGAAGACGAGGACGATGTCGCGGCGCTCGCCCGCGGCCGTCACGTGTCGCAGCTGCGACACGAACGGCGTGACGCCGATGCCCGCGGCCACCATGAGAATCGGGGTCGTGGTCTGCTTCGGCAGGATGAAGTCCCCCCACACGCCCGTCGCCGCGAGCGTCGAACCCGGCTCGACGGCGGCGAGCGCCCGCTTGTAGGAGCTCTGCGATCCGGTGCCGTCGCGGTAGGCGACGCGCACCTCGGGCAGATCCTCCGGCGCCGACACGATGCTGAACTCACGTCGGGTGCCGCGGGCGTCGGCCTTGCGGTGCGGCACATCGAGTTCGAGGTACTGGCCTGCGGTGAACGAGAGCGGTCGAGCCGCACGGAACGTGAGCTCGCGGACCGTCGGCGATGGGGCTCGCGTCGCGACCAGCTGCAACCGCACGGCGTGGCGCAGGCACAGGAGGAACGCCACGAGGTTGCCGATGAGCAGCGCCCGCTCCTGCCCCAGCGTCATGTAGCCGATCGGAATGGGCCAGCCGGCCAGGACGCCGACCACCGCGGCGACGGCGAGCTGTTGCCAGCGTCGCGGCGGGAGCGTGAGCGGCTCGGAGAGCATGAACGCGCCGAGGAAGAGGAACGGCGATGCGGTGATGACCTGGGCGAGCACGACGCCCGCATCCAGCGCCATGCCGGCCTGCTGGTACTGCACGACGACGCGCACCAGGTTGACGGCGATCGCCACGACCAGGAACAGCCCGACGATGCGCACCTTCTCGGTGCGCCACAGCACGGCGAGCCCCAGCAGCAGCACGGGGCCGAACAGGACGGGCGTGCCGACCCACCACGCCGCGCCGCCGATGCCGGCGTCGAGGGGTAGGAGCGCGGCGATCACCGTGACGACGGTCGCACCCACCGCGGCCGGGTTGAAGATGTGGCGGCCGCGCCAGACCAGGAGGTACTTCGACACGGACGCGGCCAGGGCCGCGATCGCGATGCCGACGAGGCCGATGGGCTCGATCGTCGGGCGCAGCACGAACAGCAGGATGCCGGCGGTGATGAACGACGACTCGGCGCGCACCGGCAGGCGCAGGAGGCGTTGCGCTGCCGCATCCGCGCCCACGCTCACGATCACGAGGACCGCCGCCGTCGCCAGCAGCTCCCACGGCGTCGGGACGACGAGCTCGAGGAACGACAGGACGAAGGCGATGAGCGCGAGAAGGCCCAGCGCGGAGAGCACGAGCCGGTACATGGAGACCCGGCCGAGCAGCGCGCCCACCCGATTCCAGGCGCTGATGAACGAGGCGATCATAGGAACAACTCCGCTTTCCGGTCCGGAGACCATTCGACGGTGCCGTCGGTGCGCATCCGCACCCACGACACCCCCCATTCGGCGGCCAGGGCCGGGCCGCCGTCGAAGAACAATGCGGTGGCCGCGGCATCGGCGCGCATGCCGTCGGCGGCCGACGCCCAGGTAGCGGCGATCCGCGTGACGGGCACGCCGGTGCGGGCATCGAGCACGTGGTGGAGTCCCTCGCCCCAGGCGCGCCGGTTGGTGGCCGAGGCGCAGAGCGCCCCGTCCGAGACCTCCATGACCCCGATCGCACGGCGGGGGTCGTAGGGGTGCTCGAGCCCCACGCGGAGGGTGCGCCCGCTCACGACGATGTCGCCTCCGGCATCCACGACGAGCGGACCCGTCGCGGACCCGGCGACGACGTCGGCGACGATATCGGCGAGGCGCCCCTTGCCGAGCGCGCCGACGTCGATCGTCGCCGGTTGCGCGAGCCCGAGGGTGTCGGCGTCCCACCGCACGATCTGCTGCCAGTCAGCGGGGGCGGCCGCAGCGCCCCGGTCGACGAACGAGTACCCCGCGTCGTAGCCGCGGCGCGCCAGGCTGTCGCCGACGAGCGGGTTGACCGCTCCCCCGGTGGCATCGGAGAGCGCGGCGTACAGCGCGAGCATGTCGGCCGTGTCAGCGGGGGCCGTCACCGTGCCGCCCTGCCGCGCCAGCAGGCCGACCGTCGAGTCCTCGCGGAAGCGCGACCACGACAGATCGAATCCGTCGATCGCCCGCGAGACCGCCGCGCGCGCCGATGCATCGAGCGGCGCGGCGGTCTCGATCTCCCAGCGGGTGCCGATCGCGTCGAACCGCCAGGTGTCGGTCATCAGACCGCTGCTTCGGACTTGATCTCCTCGATCGCCTGGTTGAAGCCGCCGCTCGTGAGCGACGAGCCCGCGACGCGATCGACCGAGATGTCGTCGATGCTCTGGCCCACGACCTCGCCGGAGATGCCGCCGATGAACTCGGACTGGTACTGCTGCGACTCGCGGGCCTGCGGGTCTCCGGTCACCTCGACGTCGGTGATGACGTCGCCCTCGAGGGTGACGGTGACCGAGATCGTCTCGACCGATTCGGGGGTCTGGTAGGTGCCCTCGGCCGTGTAGGTGCCGTCGGCGTAGGAGCCGGAACCGGTCGCGGCGTCGCTGGACGCGGCGGGCGTGGAGGCGGCGGTGGACTGCGGGGCGGACGTAGCGTCGGACTCGGTGGTGGCTGCCGTGTCGGTCGCGCAGCCGGCGAGCGCGAAGGCGCCGGCGACCCCGACGAGGGCAGCGGTGGTGCGGACGGGGCGGGGTACGGCGTTGGTGCGGATCATGACGGTCCTCCTGGATGCGGTGCCTCGCGGCGACGGCCGACGGTGTCGGTCACGTCCCTCGCGCTGTCGGTGCCGCCGCGATGTATGCGGCGACATGGACGATCCTGACCGAGCCACTTTTGCGTCACCTTTGAATCTGCTCTCGCCTTGCCGACTGTGACCGCTCGCGCCCGGAAACGACTGTTGCCCGCCGGCGAGGCCGACGGGCAACAGGGAGGAGCGTGCGATCAGGCGGCGCCGTCGAACATGCTCGTGACCGAGCCGTCCTCGAAGACCTCGCGGATCGCGCGCCCGAGGAGGGGGGCGATGGGCAGCACCGTCAGCCCGGGGAAGCGCTTCTCATCGGGCAGCGGCACCGTGTCGGTCACCACGACCTCGTCGATCGAGGCGTCCTGCAGCCGGTCGACGGCCGGGTGGCTGAAGATCGCGTGCGTCGCCGCGACGATGACGCGCTCGGCGCCGCTCGCCTTCAGCGCCTGCGCGGCCTTCACGATCGTGCCGCCCGTGTCGATCATGTCGTCGACGAGCAGGCACACGCGCCCCTCGACCGAACCGACGATCTCGTTGACCGTGACCTGGTTGGCGACGTTCGGGTCGCGACGCTTGTGGATGATGGCCAGCGGCGCACCCAGGCTGTCCGACCAGGTGTCGGCCACGCGCACGCGGCCGGTGTCGGGCGAGACGACCGTGAGCTTCTCGCGGTCTTCGGGGCTGAGCGTCTTCTCGAAGTGCTCGAGCAGCACGGGCTTGGCGAAGAGGTGGTCGACGGGACCGTCGAAGAAGCCCTGGATCTGCGCGGCGTGCAGGTCGACGCTCATGACGCGGTCGGCGCCGGCGGTCTTCATGAGGTCGGCGACGAGCCGGGCGCTGATGGGCTCGCGGCCACGGCCCTTCTTGTCCTGACGCGAGTACGGGAAGTACGGCGCGACGACGGTGATCCGCTTGGCGGATGCGCGCTTGGCGGCATCCAGCATGATCAGCATCTCCATGATCCACTCGTTGACCGGGGGGCCGAACGACTGGATGAGGAAGAAGTCGCAGCCGCGGATCGAGACCTCGAACCGGGTCAGGATCTCGCCGGAGGCGAAGGTGCGGTACTCGGTGGGCACGAGTTCCGTGCCCAACTGCTCCGCGACCGCCGCCGAGAGTTCGGGGTGCGAGCGTCCGCCCGCGACCACGAGCCGCTTCTTGGTCTTCGCCACGAGTCCGGGGGCGATTCCGCGCTCCCGGTCGAGGTCAACCTTCTTGTCTTTGCGTGCCATGGCCCGTTTCCTGTGCCGTCCGTGCGTTCTCCGCCGCTGTTGCGGCGGCCGTGCCCGGCCTGTTGTTCTCGACCCATCCCTCGATGTTGCGCTGAGGGGCGACGCTGAGGGCCAGGGCGCCGGCCGGAACATCCTTGCGGATCACGGCTCCGGCACCGGTTTTCGCGCCGTCTCCGATTCTAACCGGCGCGACGAACACGTTGTGCGAGCCGGTGTGCACTTCGTCGCCGATCTCGGTGCGGTGCTTGGTGACGTCGTCGTAGTTCGCGGTGATGGCGCCCGCGCCGAGGTTCACGCCACGACCGATCGTGGTGTCGCCCACGTACGACAGGTGGGGAACCTTGCTGTCCTCGCCGATCTGCGAGTTCTTGACCTCGACGAAGGTGCCCACCTTGGCGCCCGCGGCGAGGGTCGCCCCGGGGCGGAGGTACGAGAAAGGACCGACGCTCGCGCGCGGCCCGATGACGGCGAGGGTCGCGTCGGTACGACGGACGACCGCGTCCTCCCCCACCTCGCAGTCGGTGAGGCTCGTGTCGGGGCCGATGACCGCGCCCGCCGCGATCGAGGTGGCCCCCAGGATGTAGCTGCCGGGCAGCACGGTCACGTCGGGGGCGAGCGAGGCGTCCACGTCGATCCAGGTCGCGGCGGGGTCGAGGATCGATGCTCCCGCGAGCTGCCAGCGACGCACGGTCCGGGCGTTCAGGAGCCGCGCGGCCTCGGCCAGCTGCACGCGGTCGTTCACGCCGAGAGCGGCCGCCGGGTCGGGTGCCTGGCCGACGGCGATGCGCTCACCCGAGCGTCGGGCGAGCCCCACGACATCCGTCAGGTACTTCTCGCCCTGCGCGTTGGCCTGGCCGACGTCGGGAAGGTGGCGACGCAGCGCGTCCGCGCGGAAGACGTAGACACCCGCGTTGATCTCGGCGACCTCTGCCTCGTGATCGGTGGCGTCCTTCTGCTCGACGATGCGCTCGACGTCGCCCGAGGCATCGCGGAGCACCCGCCCGTAGCCGGTCGGATCGGCCAGCACCGCGCTCAGCAGCGTCACCGCCGCGTCGCGGCCGCGGTGGGTCGCGACGAGGCCTTCCAGGGTCGCCACCTCGAGGAGCGGAACGTCGCCGCTGAGCACCAGGACGTCGCCGGCGAAGTCGCCGAGTCCCGCCAGCCCCAGCTCGACCGCGCGTCCGGTGCCCGGGATCTCGTCCTGGTCGACGACGACGGCCTCGGGGGTCGAGCGTCCCACGGCCTCGGCGACCCGGTCGCGCTCGTGCCGGACGACGACCGCGATCCGCACGGGTGCGAGCGCCTGCGCCGTGGCCAGCACGTGGCCGACGAGCGGGCGTCCGCCGATCGGATGCAGCACCTTGGGCAGCCGGGAGCGCATGCGCGTTCCCTGGCCTGCGGCCAGCACGATCACGGCAAGGGGGGTCGTTCCGGTTTCCGACATGCTCCGCCGCCAGGATTCGAACCTGGACCTAACAGCTCCAAAGGCTGTCGTGCTGCCGTTACACCACGGCGGACCGCCGCCACGACCCGCGAGGCGACCGCTCCAGTCTGCCATCTCGCGCCTGCTCGCACCGGCGCGCCGAGACCTCGATAATGGGCTCATGGCGCACGAGTCCGACGAGGTCGACCGCATCGTCGGATCGTGGACCGCGCAGCGGCCCGACCTCGACTTCTCCCCCCTCGAGGTCCTGTCGCGCGTCGACCGCCTCTCGCGCCACCTCGACCGCGCCCGCCGTGACGCGTTCCGCCGCAGCGACCTCGAGTCATGGGAGTGGGATGTGCTGTCGGCGCTCCGCCGCTCGGGCGAGCCGTTCCAGCTGAGCCCCAAGCAGCTGCTGCTGCAGACCCTGGTCTCCAGCGGCACCATGACCAACCGCATCGACCGGCTCGTCGCGCGACGCCTCGTGCACCGCGAGGCCGACCCGGCCGACGGGCGCAGCGTGCTGGTGACGCTGACCGAGGACGGCCGCATCCGCGTCGATGCGGCCATCACCCGCCTGGTCGACGCCGAGGCCCTGCTGCTGCAGCGTCTCTCGCGCGGCGACCGCGACCGTCTTGCGGGACTGCTCCGCAAACTCTCCCTGGGATTCGATCGATGACCGCAGACACCCCGGCCGCCCGTCCGACCCGCACCCGGCGCGAGGCGGTGTCGCACTGGGTGGATGTGCGCTTCCGCTCGGCCACCGCGATCTACGGCCTCATCGTCTTCACCGCCTTCATCACGATCGCCTCGGACGAGACCGACGACGACGGCAACCTCATCGACGCGGCCGACATCCTGTGGGACGCGGTGCCGGCGCTGCTCATCTTCTACGCGGCGCACGTGTTCGCCCACACCCTGACCGATCACGGGGAGCACGGCTTCGGCCGCTCCCTGCTGCACGCGCTCCGGCACTCCTCGGGCATGCTGTGGGCGGCGCTGCCCTCGATCATCATCCTGGTCATCGGCTCGTTCACCCACATGAGCGGCGACGACGCGTACCGCTTCTCGTCGTGGGCGGCGGTGGCCATGCTCACCGTGCTCGGATACGCGGCCTACAGCCGTCGCGGTTCACCCGTCGTCATCCGCGTGCTGGGCGGGCTCGGCACGGGCGTGCTCGGCTTCGCGATCATCATCCTCGAGTACGCGCTGCACTGACCTCGCCGCCGACCGCCCGCATCTGGCCTAGCCTGGACGGGATATGGCGCATCTTCTCGGGGCTGAGGCCCTGCACCTGGAATTCCCGACCAAAGTCGTCTTCGACTCCGTCTCGCTCGGCGTGAACGAAGGCGATCGCATCGGCATCGTCGGCCGCAACGGCGACGGCAAGTCGAGCCTGCTCGCGATGCTCGCGGGGCGACTCGAACCCGACGCCGGCCGCGTGACCGTGCGCGGCGGCGTGACGATCGGCGTTCTCGACCAGGCCGACACCCTCGTCGACGGGCGCACCGTCGGCTTCTCGGTCGTCGCCGACCGCCCCGAGCACGAGTGGGCGGGCGACCCGAAGGTACGTGACGTCATCGCGGGCCTGCTCGGCGACCTCGACTGGGACGCCGACGTCGCCACCCTCTCGGGCGGCCAGCGTCGCCGCGTCTCGCTCGCCGCGCTCCTCGCCGGCGACTGGGACGTCATCGCGCTCGACGAGCCGACCAACCATCTGGATGTCGAGGCGATCGCCTGGCTCGCCGCGCACCTCAAGCGCCGGTGGGCGCCCAGCGCCGGCGGGATGCTCGTCGTCACGCACGACCGATGGTTCCTCGACGAGGTCTGCACCGTCACGTGGGAGGTCCACGACCGCATCGTCGAGCCGTTCGACGGCGGTTACGCGGCCTACATCCTGCAGCGGGTCGAGCGCGACCGCCAGGCCGCAACGATCGAGGCGAAGCGCCAGAACCTGGCGCGCAAGGAGCTCGCGTGGCTGCGCCGCGGCGCCCCCGCCCGCACCGCCAAGCCGAAGTTCCGCATCGACGCGGCGAACGAGCTGATCGCCGACGTCCCCGAGATCCGGGACGCGGTGAGCCTCCGCTCGCTCGCCGTGTCACGACTCGGCAAGGACGTCGTCGACATCCTCGACGTGTCGGTCTCGTACGACGAGCGCGAGGTGCTGCGCGACATCGAGTGGCGCATCGCCCCCGGCGAGCGCACGGCGGTGCTCGGCGTCAACGGCGCCGGCAAGTCGACGCTGCTGGGGCTCATCTCCGGCATCCTCGAGCCCACGACCGGTCGGGTCAAGCGCGGCAAGACCGTGCAGGTCGCGACTCTCTCGCAGCGGATGGACGAGCTCGACCAGCATCTGGCCTCGCCCGTGCGCATCGTGCTGGACGGCTTGCGCACGACCTACACGTTCGGCGCCGGCTCGAAGGCGCAGGAGCTCACCCCCGGACAGCTGCTCGAGCGCCTCGGCTTCGCCAGCGCGCAGCTCTCCACCCCGGTGAAGGACCTCTCGGGTGGCCAGAAACGCCGCCTGCAGCTGTTGCTCGTGCTGCTGTCGCAGCCCAACGTCCTGATCCTCGACGAGCCGACCAACGATCTCGACACCGACATGCTCGCCGCCCTCGAGGACCTCCTGGACTCGTGGCCGGGCACCCTGATCGTCGTCTCGCACGACCGGTACTTCCTCGAACGCGTGACCGACCAGCAGTACGCGATCCTCGACGGACGCCTGCGGCACCTTCCGGGCGGCGTCGAGGAGTACCTCACGCTGCGCGCCGACCAGCCCCGGGGCACCGGCGCCGAGCGGCAGCGTCCGAGCGGCGGCGCCGCCGCATCCCCCGGCCTCTCGGGCGCCGACCGCCGCACCGCCGAGAAGGAGGTGGCGGCCATCGACCGGCGCCTCACGAAGGTGCAGAGCGAGATCGTGACGCTCGATGCGAAGTTCGCCACCGCGCACGACGACTACGACGCCCTGCAGGCCCTGCAGCGCCGCCGCGACGAGCTGGTGGCCGAGACCGCGACCCTCGAGGAGCGCTGGCTCGAACTCGGCGAGATCCTCGACGCCTGACCGCGCACCCGGGGACCCGCACGGCCGCCCCGGCGCGCCGTGCGGACAACGCAGACGGGCCCCCGGAGCGGTGCGCTCCGGGGGCCCGTCGTCGTGCGGGGTGGGTCAGCTCAGACCGTTCTCCTCGAGCCACTGCGTGGCGATCTCGGCGGGCGAGAGCTGGTCTTCCGTGCTCTGCACGTTCAGGGCGACGAGGCCCTCGGGCGTGAGCTTGGCGCTGACGGCGTTGATGACGTCGGCGACCTCGGCGGCGACCGAGGAGTTAACGACGGGCACGACGTTCGAGGCGAGGAACAGGCCCTCGGGGTCCTCGAGGACGACGAGGTCCTGCGTCTGGATGCGGGGGTCGGCCGTGTACACGTTGGCGATGTTCACGGTGCCGGCGACGAGGTCCTCGACCGTGGTGTCACCGGTCGGCGAGAAGCCGACCTCGACGCCGTAGGTCGCCGCCAGGCCGTCGGGGCCGTAGGGGCGCTCGGCGAGCTCGGCCGGGCCGCCCAGGGTGAGCGGCACGTCGACGTTCGCGAGGTCCGCGATGGTCGTGAGGTTGTACTGCTCGGCGAACGCCGCGGTGACCGTGTAGGAGTCCTGGTCGCTCGCGGTGGACTGGTCGAGCACCTCGAGGCCCTCGGGGAGCGCGCCCGGCAGCGCGGCGTAGACGTCGTCGGCGGTGCGGGCCGTCGTGTCTTCGTCGAAGAACTGCAGGAGGTTGCCGGAGTACTCGGGGAACAGGCTCACCTCGCCGCTCTCGAGGAGCGGGATGTAGGCGTCGCGCTGGCCGATGTTGAACTGGCGCTCGACCTCGACGCCGGCGCCCTCGAGCGCCTGGGCGTAGATCTCGGCGATGATCTCGTTCGAGTAGTAGGCCTGCGAACCGACGACGACGGCGCCGTCCGATCCGCCGGATGCGGCCGTCTCCTCGTTGTCCAACGGGTTGCTCGACGAGCAGCCCGCGATCGCGAGAGCGGCGATCGCCAGGCCGGCGAAGCCGACCAGGCCCTTCCTGGTGCGTGCTGTGAACATGGGTTCCTCTTTCTCGGTGGGTGCAGGGACGGGTCAGCCCGAGACGGGCGACGGTGATGCCGCGGCGCGCGGACGCGCGCGGCGGGACGAGGTCGAACCGGGCTTCACGGCGACGGCCTTCACCCCGCGCGGCACGACGGCGTGCTGCAGCGCGGCGAAGAGGCCGTCGAGCAGCAGCGCCAGCACGGCGACGAGGATGGCGCCGCCGATGATGACCTCGAGGCGCTGCAGGGCGAGCCCGGTGATGATGTACTGCCCGAGCCCGCCGAGGCCGATGTACGCGGCGATCGTGACGGTGGCGACGACCTGCAGGGTGGCCGCCCGGATGCCGCCCACCAGCAGCGGCAGCCCCAGCGGCACCTCGATGCGCCATAGGATCTGCCACTCCGTCATGCCCATCGCGCGCCCCGCGTCGATGACGCGGCGGTCGATGGCCTCGAACCCGGTGTAGGCGCCCGCCAGCAGCGACGGGATGGCCAGGACGACGAAGGTGATGACCGCGGCCTCGGGCTTGTGCAGCACGCCCAAGATGAGGGTCAGCAGGATCAGGAGGCCGAAGGACGGGATGGCGCGGGCCGCGCCCGACACGGCGACGGCGAACTCGCGGCCCTTGCCGGTGTGCCCGATGTACCACCCGAGCGGGATGGCGATGAGCCCCGCGACGACGACCGATACCGCCGTGTAGATCAGGTGCTGCAGGGTGGCGATGGGGATCGACGCCAGACCCCGGCCCGGCTCGCCGGAGAAGATCCAGGCGATGGCGTCCGCGAAGAGGTTCATGCGGCCGCTCCCACCGGGCGGGACGTCGTGCGGCGGGGCCGCCGCGCGGTCGGGATGCGGCGGGTCCAGGGCAGGATCGCCCGGCCGGCGAGCAGCAGCACGAGGTCGACGAGCACCGCGAGCAGCACGACGGCCACCACGCCCGCGAGGACCTCGGGGATGATGCGGCGCTGCAGGCCGTTCGTGAAGAGGTAGCCCAGGTTCGTGATCCCGACGAGGATCCCCACGGTCGCGAGCGAGATCGTGGATGCGGCGGTGACCCGGAGCCCGGCGAGGATCACGGGCCCCGCCAGCGGAAGATCGACGGCCCAGAACCGGCGGAAGCTGCCGTAGCCGATCGCGGTCGACGCCTGCCGGACGGCCGGGTCGACGGAGTCCAGCCCGTCGGCGACCGAGCGGACGAGGATCGCGATGGCGTAGATGGTGAGCGCGACGATCAGGTTCGTCTCGCTGATGAACGAGTACCACCCGGTGACGCTGGGCAGGAGGATGAGGAGCGCGAGCGAGGGCACCGTGTAGAGCAGCCCCGTGATCGTGATGACGCCGCTGCGCACGAGCCGGTAGCGCCACGCCACCCAGCCGAGCGGGATGGAGATCACGAACCCGATCACCAGCGCGATCACGCTCTGCCGCAGATGGGTGAGCGTGAGCTGCCCGATCAGCTCCAGATTGTTGACGACCCAGTTCACGGCGCGGGCTCGTCCACGAGCGCGCCCTGGGTGCGCCCCTCGGCGTCGACGACGACCGTCCGTCCGCCGGCGCGGCGCAGGTGCAGCGCGCGCTTGCCCTTGTCGGCGCCAATGAAGGCCGACACGAAATCGCCCGCCGGCGACTCGACGATCTCGCTCGGGGTGCCGACCTGGAGCTTCTGAGCCCCCTTGGCCAGGATCACGACCTGGTCGCCCAGGAGGAACGCCTCGTCGATGTCGTGCGTGACGAACACGACGGTCTTGTCGAGTTCGCGCTGCAGCCGGATGAGCTCCTGCTGCAGTTCGGCGCGGACGATCGGGTCGACGGCGCCGAACGGCTCGTCCATGAGCAGGATGTTGGGATCGGCCGCGAGCCCGCGTGCCACGCCGACGCGCTGCTGCTGACCGCCCGACAGCTGCGCCGGGTAGCGGTCGGCCATCTGCGGGTCGAGTCCCACGGTCTCCATGAGCTCGAGCGCGCGCGTGCGCGCCTGGCGCCGCGGGACGCCCTGCAGCACGGGGACGGTGGCGATGTTCTCGGCCACCGTGAAGTGCGGGAGCAGTCCGGAGTTCTGCATGACGTAGCCGATGCGGCGGCGAAGCTCCACCGGCGACCCCGACGACACGTCCTCGCCGTCGATCTCGATCGTGCCCGCGCTGGGGTCGACCATGCGGTTGATCATGCGCAGGAGGGTGGTCTTGCCGCATCCCGACGACCCGACGAACACCGTCGTCTTGTGCGACGGGATCACCAGATCGAAGTCGTCGACCGCCTTCGTGCCGTCCGGGAACTGTTTGGTGACGCCGCGGAACTCGATCACGCGTTCTGCCCCTCGCCGCTCAGTCCGAGATCTCGACGTCCTTGGCGAACGCGACGTATCCGGCGAAGTCGGTGCCGACCTTCTCGACGGCGCCGTCCTTGAGGTCGGGGTACGACCAGGCCAGGTCCGCGATCTCACGACCGTCGACGACGACGTTGAAGTACTGCGCCGCACCCTTCCAGGCGCACGTGTACGGCGTCGGGCTCTCGACCAGCACGCCGGGCGTGATGCTCGCCGGCGGGAAGTACCAGTTGCCCTCGATGCGCACGAGCTCGTCTTCGCCTGCTTCGGCGATCAGTGTGTCACCCAGTCGTGCTTTCATGGCGGCCTCCCGGGCGCGATCATCGCCCGCGGTCGCGGGTGATGTCACACGTTACCGGCGCCCGCGGACACCGGGGCCGGTGTTGCACTGGATGACGCGATGTGCAAACACCGCTCCGCCCGGGGTCCGATCAGTACCAGTAGCTCAGCCGCGCCGGCTCGTCCCAGCGGAACGTCCGGGTGAGCGCGCGGGCGTCGTCCGTCTGCAGCCGCCCGGCCGCCGACAGCGTCAGCGCCGACACCTGGCCGAGGACGAGCGCGGAGAGCTCCGCGATGCCGAGCGTCACGGCGACCGCGTCCGCGTCCGGATCCTCATCCGCGACGACGGTCGCCGTCCCGTCGGGGCCCACCGTCAGCGTGTAGGTGCCGCCCGCGATGCCCAGGGGATCCTCGACGTGCAGCACGAACCGCCCCGGTGCGGCGTAGCGGCGCGAGGAGAGCACCCGGACCACGTCCAGCACGCGCACGTAGTGGTGGTCGACGACGGTGACCGTCGCGGCGCGGCGGTCGGCGATCATCCACAGCAGCGGCTCGTCGACCGAGACCTCGCTCGCCCGCAGGGTGCCGATGAGGTCCATCTCGACGAAGAAACGCCAGAGCGCGGCGTAGGCCTCGTCGTCCGCGACGATGAGCGAGGAGACGTCCACGCTCGACTTCGTGTAGTCGTCGTTGTTCTCGGTCACGCTGTAGAGCGCGAGGCCGGTGACCCGGCCCTCCGGGTCGGCGTACTGCACCGCCCGCAGGCGCCCGGGCTTGTCGGCGTCGGGGCGTGTGCCGGCGAAGCGGTCCCAGTGTCCGCCGGGCATCGTGAACTCGCCGGGGGTCGCCCGCCGCACGCGGTCGAACAGATCGGGCGCCTGCTCGCGCCACCGCTCGCGCGAGATGAAGTCGAGCCGGCCCGGAGCGGTCGGCCCGGTCCACGCGGCCCGCTTGACGTCGAGCACGAGCGACGAGACGTCCGCGGCGGGTGCGAACCCGTAGCGGCCGTACAGCGGCGACTCGCTCACGGTGAGCGACGCGATCGGGAGGCCGAGGGCGGCGGCGGTGCGCAGCTCCCCCTCCAGCAGGGCGCGGGCGATCCCGCGGCGCCGATGGGTCGGCGACACGGTCACCGAGCTGATGCCGCACGAGTCGAGCACGCCGTCCGGAACGGTCAGCTCCCCCACCCACGATCCGAGGGTGGCGACGGGCACCGCGGGCTCGACGCCCGCGTCGTCGAGCACGGCGACCAGGCGGCGGTACCCCATCCGCTCGAACCCGGCGGTGCGCTGCTCCTCGGACGGCTCGTGCTCGAGGAAGCCGCGCATGACCGCCGACTGCCAGGCCTCGTACTCCGCGCGGTCCTCGTTGCGCAGCCGCGTCAGGCGCAGGCCGCGCTCCTCGAGCCGTGCCGCGGATGCCGCATCCACGGGTCCGTCGTGCTGGCGTGAGACCAGGGTCTCGTCCATGTTCTTCTGCGTCCTCCCCGCCCCGAGGGGCTGTCAGTCGACGATGCGTGCGCCGGGGACGGGCCCGTGCACATGGTGCGCGACGTGGCCGCTCGCGCTCAGCACGACCTGCAGCTCGATGGCCGCCTCCGCGTCGGCGGCGAGGAACGCCACGGTCGGACCCGACCCCGACACGATACCGGCGAGCGCGCCCGCACGCTCACCGGCCTCCAGCGTGCGAGAGAGCGAGGGACGCAGCTTCAACGCCGCCACCTGCAGATCGTTGCGCGTGCACTCGGCCAGCATCGCGGCGTCGCCGGCACGGAGGGCGTGCAGCACCGCCGCGTCGACCATGGGGCTGCGCACCGCCGGCCCGATGTCGACGGCGTGACGGGTGCGGTGCTCGTCGAGCGCCTGGTAGACCTCGGGCGTCGACAAGCCGTCGCTGCTGGTCACCGTCACCCAGTCGAAGCGGCCGCGGGCCAGCGCCGGACTCAGCTCGTCGCCGCGTCCGACACCGATCGCCGTGCCGCCCATCAGCGCGAACGGCACGTCCGCGCCCAGTCGTGCGCCCAGGGCCTGCAGCTGCGACGAGCTCAGTCCCGTGCCCCAGAGGGCGTCGCAGGCGACGAGCGCGGCCGCGGCATCCGCGGATCCGCCTCCCATGCCGCCGGCGACGGGCACCCCCTTGCGCACCTCGAGGTGCACCCCGCCGCGCCATCCCGTCTCGACCGCGAGCAGCCGTGCGGCCCGGACGGCCAGATTTCGGTCGTCGAGCGGCACACCCGCCACATCCACGGTGCCGGTGACGGAGATCGTGATGTCGTCGGCCGGCGAGGCCCAGACGTCCTCGAACGCCGACACCGCCTGGTAGGCCGAGGCGACGTCGTGGTAGCCGTCCTGCTGCACCGCGCCGACCTCGAAGAAGACGTTGATCTTCCCCGGGGCGCGAACATGCACGCGTGCGGACCGCTGGGACGTGTTCACAGCTTCGACGACACCGCCCAGAGGTCGACGTCGATGCCCTCGGCGAGCGCGTCGATGCGTTCCAGCTCCTCGGTGTCGAACGCCGGCCCCTGCAGCGCGGCGATGTTCTCGTCGAGCTGTGCAACGCTCGAGGCGCCGATGAGCGCCGAGCAGACGACGGGCGAACGCAGCACCCACTGGATGGCCATCTGCGCGAGCGTCTGACCGCGCTCCTTCGCCACGGTGTTCAGCCCCCGCAGGGCCGCGATCGTGGCGTGCGAGAGCGGCTTGTCCGACAGCGAGGACCGGTTCTGCGAGCGCTGGCCCCGGCCGTCGCCGAGGTACTTGCCGGTGAGCAGCCCCTGGGCGAGCGGGGTGAAGGCGATCGCCGACATCTCCTCCTGCCGCAGCACCGAGGTGAGGCCGTCCTCGACCCACCGGTTGAGGATCGAGTACGCGGGCTGGTGGATGACGAGCGGCGTGCCCAGGCTCCGCGCCACGGCCGATGCCACCGCGGTGCGCTCGGCGCTGTAGGACGAGATGCCCACGTACAGCGCCTTGCCCTGTCGCACCAGGGTGTCGAGCGCCGCGATCGTCTCCTCGATCGGTGTCACCGGGTCGACCCGGTGCGAGTAGAAGATGTCGACATAGTCGAGGTTCATGCGCTGGAGCGACTTCTCCGCGCCGGCGATGATGTGCTTGCGCGAGGCGAAGTCGCCGTAAGGCCCCGGCCACATGTCCCAACCGGCCTTGGACGAGATGATGAGCTCGTCGCGGTAGCGCCCGAAGTCCTCGCGCATCATGCGACCGAAGTTCGTCTCGGCGGCGCCGTAGGGCGGCCCGTAGTTGTCGGCCAGATCGAAGTGCGTGATGCCCACGTCGAAGGCGTGACGGAGAATCTCGCGCTGGCGGTCGAAGGCGACGTTGTCACCGAAGTTCCACCACAGCCCGAGCGACACGGGCGGCAGATACAGGCCGGAGGTGCCGACCTGGCGGTAGCCGAGTGCGCGGTACCGCTCCTCGGATGCCGTGTACGGCCGGTGGATCTCGGGGACGTCGGGGCGGATTCGGGGCGCGGTCACACGAGCAGCCTATCCACGCGCCCGACCCGCGGTGGGCCCGTCGCGAAATCCTCCCGTAACCTGCGACGGCTACGCTGCCGAGATGGTCTCTTTGTCCGCACTCCCCGCAGGTACCCACCCCTGGGCCGCCCTCCTCACTCGCGAGGACCTCGTGCTCGAACACGGGATGCTGCACGTGCGACATGACGATCTGTCGCCCGAGCAGGCCCGGGTCGCCGACCTGCTCGCCCTCGCCGATGCCCTCGAGGCCGCCGGCGTCACGCCCGCCCTCGTGCGCCACGGTCGACGCCAGGAGGCGCTCGTCATCGACCTCGCCGACCGCGACGTCGCGTGGGAGGCGCTGTCGGACCTCTGCCGCACCGAGCCGTTCTACGCGAAGCCGAAGGGCCTCAGCGCCATCCCGCTGCCCGATCACCGCCCGCGCAGCACGACGCCCTCGTCCCTCCGGGTGTTCCGCCCGCGTCTGGCCGGTGCGCTCCGTTACGGCCCCTCGCACGGCGTGCGGGTGGAGTTCTGGCGCTTCGGAGCCGAGAGCGTCGAGGCGCCGCACGCCAACGCGCTCACCCGCCGGGTCATGGCCGCCGAGGACGTCGTCCCCGCCGAGGTGTCGCGGCACGGTCGCACCTGGCGGACGATCGCCGGGATGTTCGACCCGCATCCGCACGACATCACCCATCCGGTGGACATGGTCTTCTCGTGGGTCGACGGATCCTCGAGCGAGTTCCAGCGTCAGCGCGCCGCGCAGATGGCGGGCTACGTGGTGGGCGAGGGCGACGACGGCCCCGCGCGCTACCGTCACGTCGACGAGCTGCGGTACGCGCTGCGCAGCGTCCACATGTACGCGCCGTGGGTGCGCCGGATCTTCATCGCGACCGACTCGCCGCGGCCGGTCTGGCTCGCCGACGACCCGCGGGTCACGATCGTGCGCAGCGAGGAGTTCTTCGCCGACCCCTCGACGCTCCCCACGCACAACTCGCACGCGGTCGAGTCGCAGCTGCACCGCATCGACGGTCTCGCCGAGCACTTCCTGTACTCGAACGACGACATGTTCTTCGGTCGTCCCGTCGAGCCCGAGCTCTTCTTCTCGCCCGGCGGGATCTCTCAGTTCGTCGAGTGCGACGTGCGCATCGGCACCGGTGCCCCCGCGACGCACCGCAGCGGCCACGACAACGGGCTCCGCGTGAACCGCGAGCTGCTGCGGGAGCGCTTCGGGCGCACCATCACGCATGACCTCGAGCACTGCGCGACGCCCCTGCGCCGGAGCGTCATGCAGGAGCTAGAGCTCACCTTCCCCGAGGACTTCGCCCGCACGGCCGGCTCGCGCTTCCGCGCCGCGACCGACATCTCGGTCACCAACAGCCTGTACCACTACTTCGCCGCGTTCACCGGGCGGGCGCTGGCCACCACCGCGCCGCGCACCCGGTACTACCAGACGACGATGGCCGATTCGCTGCGCCGCATGGAGCGGCTGTCGGAGCGCCGCGACGTCGACATGTTCTGCCTGAACGACGGCGGCACCTCCGAGGTGCCCGAAGAGGTCCGCGTGCGGGTCGTGACGGGAATGCTCGAGCGCATGTTCCCGGTGCGCGCGCCGTGGGAGCTGCCCGCGGTCAGTGCAGGATCGGAATGGGAGCGGTCGGCGGCATCCGTCGTGAGCTGACGGCCTGATCGATGCCGGCGCCGCGGAGGCGCCGCTGGGCCTCGTCCGGGTCGATGTACTCGAGCGGATGCGGGGCGTCGACCGCCACGACCGAGTGCACGATGGTCTCGTCGAACACGTGCACCAGGTTGTACGACTGCGAGCCGTCCTGCGGACGCGTGCCGCCCACCGGCACCGTCAGGTCCTGCGCGTAGCAGGTGGACGAGGCGACCGAGACGGGCACCCCGGCGAAGGTCGCGAACGTGGAGTAGTGCAGGTGCCCGGCGATGATCGTGCGCACGTCGCTGCCCCGCAGGATCCGTGCGAGCGCCCCCTGATCGCGCAGCTCGACGCTGGCCGCGAGCGGCAGCACGCTGGGCACGGGCGGGTGGTGCATCGCGAGGATGGTGCCCAGCGGCGCCGGCGATGCCAGGACCTCGGCCAGCCATTCCAGCTGCGCCGGGCGGAGTTCGCCGTGGTGTGCGCCCGGGACCGACGTGTCGAGGGTGATGAGCCGGAGTCCGTCGAGCTCGTCGACGCGGTCGACCGGAGCGGTGTCGGGCGCCGCATCCCACAGCTCGGTGCGGAACGCGGAGCGGTCGTCGTGGTTGCCCATGACCCAGAAGACGGGCGCGTCGAGCTCCCGCGCGAAGGGCTCGACGATGCCCCGCAGCGCCGCGTACGCGTCCGGCTCGCCGAGGTCGACGAGGTCGCCCGTGAAGACGATGCCGTCCGGGCGGACGCCGCTCGCCTCGATCCGCACGAGCGCCCGCTGCAGGCGGCGAGCCCCGTCGATGCGGTCGAAGATCAGCGGCCCGGGGGCGCGCAGGTGGGTGTCGCTCAGGTGCAGTAGGACGCGTTCGGCATCCGGGTATTCTCCGGCACGCATGATCCGTTCCCCTCGTCGGGCCCGTTCGGTCGGGCCCATCGTGGGCCAGATGTTACTCCCGCTCCCCCTACCGATGGCTGAACGCCAGCGGAACGTCGCGTATCGCGTGCGGCGACGCGCCGCCCGCGCCCGCGGGAGCGCCGGGGATCAGCGCGCGGCGGCGATGCGGCGGAAGTCGTCGACCGTCAGCTGCTCGCCGCGCTCGGTGGGGTCGACACCGGCTGCCTCGAGCACGGCGGATGCGGCCGCCGTCGACCCGCCGAGGACGGGTGAGAGCGCCTGGCGGAGCATCTTGCGCCGCTGCTGGAACGCGGCGTCGACGATCTGGAACGTGGCGATGCGCTCCGCCTCGTCGCCGCGGGGCTCCGCATCCCGCTCGAAGCCGACGAGCACGCTGTCGACGTTGGGCACCGGCCAGAACACCTGACGCGAGACGGTGCCCGCGAGGCGCCACCGCCCGTACCAGGCGGCCTTGACGCTCGGGGCGCCGTAGATCTTGGACCCGGGCGCGGCGGCGAGGCGCTCCCCCACCTCGGACTGCACCATGACGACCCCGCGCTGGAGGTAGGGGAAGTGCTCGAGGAAGTGCAGGAGGACGGGGACGGAGACGTTGTAGGGCAGGTTGGCCACCAGGACGGCGGGCTCGCCGGGCAGCTCCTGGATGCGGAGGGCATCGGCATCCACGACGCGCAGCATGCCGTCGCGCACGCCGTGCGCACGGGCCGTGGCGGGCAGCCGCTCGGCCAGGCGGTGATCGATCTCGACCGCCACGACGCTCGCGCCGGTCTCGAGGATCGCGAGCGTGAGGGAACCGAGGCCCGGTCCCACCTCGACGACGTGCTCGCCGGCGGTGACGCGGGCGACCTGCACGATCTTGCGGACGGTGTTGGCGTCGACGACGAAGTTCTGTCCGAGCTTCTTCGTGGGGGTCACGTCGAGGTCGGCGGCGAGCGCGCGGATCTCGGCCGCGCCGAGCAACTGCACGGTCATGGTTTCACCCTAGACGGCGCGCGCGTCAATGCCTGCCCACAGCGCTCTCCCAGGGTTTAAGGTGACCAACGTGACCAGCTCCGACGCCCTCGCCACGGGCACCTTCTCGATGAAAAGCCCCTACGGCCGCCGGGCGGTGACGCTGTCGGTGGCCGCCGCCGTGGGCGGGTTCCTGTTCGGTTTCGACTCGTCCGTCATCAACGGCGCGGTGAAGTCCATCGAGGCGGACTACACGAAGGAGCCGATCCTCACGGGCTTCGTCGTGGCGGTCGCCCTGCTCGGCTGCGCGGTCGGCGCGATCCTGGCCGGTGCCCTGTCCGACCGGTACGGACGTCTGCGGGTCATGTTCCTCGGCGCGATCATGTTCCTCGTGAGCTCGATCGGCTCTGCGCTCACCTTCAGCGTCCCCGACCTCATCGTCTGGCGCGTGATCGGCGGTATCGGCATCGGCATCGCCTCGGTCATCGCCCCGGCCTACATCGCCGAGGTCGCCCCGCGGCAGATCCGCGGCAGCCTCGCCTCGCTCCAGCAGCTGGCGATCACGCTCGGCATCTTCACGGCGCTGCTGAGCAACGCCGTCCTCGCGGGCATCGCCGGCAGCGCCGACAACGTGCTGTGGTGGGGCCTGGACGCCTGGCGCTGGATGTTCCTCATCGGCGTCGTGCCGGCGGCGGTCTACGGGTTCCTGTCGTTCACGATGCCGGAGTCCCCCCGCTATCTGCTCGCCCGCGGGCGCAACGACGAGGCCCGCGCGATCTTCCAGCGCCTGGTGCCCGCCGCCGATCTCGACAAGACGATGAACGAGCTGATCGCCGGCATCGAGAACGACCGCAAGAACAAGAGCGCGTCGCTGCGCGGCAAGGCGCTGGGCCTTCAGCCGATCGTCTGGATCGGCATCATCCTGTCGGTGTTCCAGCAGTTCGTGGGCATCAACGTGATCTTCTACTACTCGACGACGCTCTGGCAGGCCGTCGGCTTCGACGAGAGCAACGCTCTGCTGGTGAGCGTCATCACCTCGGTGACGAACGTGGTCGTGACCCTGGTCGCGATCTTCCTGGTGGACCGGGTCGGGCGCAAACCCATCCTGCTGACCGGTTCGGTGCTGATGGCGCTGTCGCTGGGCACCATGGCGCTCGCGTTCTCGTTCGCCGAGGGCAGCGGCCAGGACGTCTCGCTCCCGGGCGCCTGGGGTCCCGTGGCGCTCGTGGCGGCCAACCTGTTCGTCGTCGGATTCGGCGCCTCGTGGGGCCCGCTCGTCTGGGTGCTGCTCGGCGAGATCTTCCCCACCCGCATCCGCGGCAAGGCGCTCGGTGTCGCCGCCGGTGCGCAGTGGATCGCGAACTTCCTCGTCTCGTGGACGTTCCCGGAGCTCTCGGCGTGGTCGCTGCCGCTCACCTACGGCATGTACGCGCTGTTCGCCGCGCTCTCGTTCGTCTTCGTGCTCTGGAAGATCCCCGAGACCAAGGGCATGGAGCTCGAACAGACCGAAACGCTCTTCGTCCGCAAGCCCACGCAGAAAGCCTGAGAGGATCACCGCATGACCAACAACTCGAAGTCCCACGAAGAGATCCGGGAAGAGCGCGAAGCCGCTCAGAAGGAGAAGGACCGCCTCGAGCAGCAGGAGCAGAAACGCCTCGACGACGAGAACCGCTGACCCCCACCCCCATCCGTACGCAGGAGAAATCCGTTCTGCAGGTCGATCCTTCGGGAAACGTCCTGCAGAACGGATTCTTTTTGCAGGCGGGACGGCGGCGGGATGCGGCTCAGTCGAACGAACCGTAAGCGCGGAGGGTGTTCTCGGCCACCTGCGCAGACAGCTCGTCGACGTCGACGCCCAGCTCGGCGGCCAGGAAGCGGATGGTCACCGGCACGAGGTACGGGGCGTTCGGGCGCCCGCGGTACGGCGTCGGGGTGAGGAAGGGCGCGTCGGTCTCGACGAGGATGCGCTCGCGCGGCGTGACGGCGAGGGCGTCGCGCAGGTTCTGCGCGTTCTTGAAGGTCACGTTGCCGGCGAAGGACAGGTAGTACCCGCGGTCCGCCGCGATCCGCGCCATGTCGGCATCGCCCGAGAAGCAGTGGAACACGGTGCGCTCGGGGGCTCCGACCCGCTGCAGCGTGTCGAGCACGGCCTGATGCGCGTCGCGGTCGTGGATCTGCATCGCGATGCCGTGCGTCTTCGCCAGCGCGATGTGCGCCTCGAAGCTCTCGTACTGCGCGGGGAGCCCGTCCTCCTCCGTGCGGAAGAAGTCGAGCCCGGTCTCGCCGATCGCGCGCACGCGCGGCTGGGCGGCGAGCTCGTCGATCACGCCGATCGCCTCGGCCAGCCGTCCGGCGGCGGCGTAGGCGGGCGCCTCGTTGGGGTGGATCGCCACGGCCGCCAGCACGCGCGGGTGCGACGCCGCCGCCCAGGCCGACCACCGGCTGGAGTCGATGTCGCCGCCGGCCTGCACGACGCCGATCACGCCCACCGCCGCCGCGCGCTCCAGCTGCGCGTCGAGGCTCAGCGCGTCGTCGCCGTCCTGGATCTCGAGGTGGCAGTGGTTGTCGTACACCGGCACCGCGAGGGGCTCGGGCGACGGCGGATAGCTGACATCGCGCGCACCCTTCTCGCGGTGGCGCACGTACTGGCTCGGGTCGGTCACGGCGTGCGGACGGGTCAGGCGTTCTCGACGCGCGGGAACAGCGGTGCCAGCCCGTTGACCGAGCTGCCGGGGCGGAGGACGCCCCATCCGCCGGCGTCGCGCAGCAGCTGATCGTGCAGGCGTCCGATCGATTCGGCCGCGCCCAGCGCGATCCACAGCTTCTCGGTCGAGACCGGCATGACGGGCGAGAGCAGCACGGCGAGCGCGCGGAGTCCCTCGGCCGCCGTGTACAGCACCGTGCCCAGCCGCTCGCGCTGCGCGTCGTCCTTGGCCAGCGCCCACGGCTCGTTCTCGGTGATGTAGCCGTTCAAGGCGTCGACGATCGTCCACACCGAGGCGATGGCCTCGTCGATGCGGAATCGCTCCATGGCCGCGTCCGCACCGGCGGCCGCGTCGGCGACGATGCGCTGGATGGCCAGATCCGCGTCGGTGTAGGTGGATGCGGGGGGCACGATGCCCTCGAAGTAGCGCTCGATCATCGCGACCGTGCGCGAGGCGAGGTTGCCGAACCCGTTGGCGAGCTCGGCCTGGTAGCGGGCCGCGAGGTCCTCCCACGAGAAGGATCCGTCCTGGCCGAAGGCGATCGCCGACAGGAAGTAGAAGCGGTAGGCATCGGAACCGAAGACGTCGGTGATCTCGGTGGGCGCGATGCCGGTGAGCTTCGACTTGGACATCTTCTCGCCGCCCACGAGCAGCCAGCCGTGCGCGAAGACGCCGCGCGGCACGTCGAGTCCCGCCGCCATGAGCATGGCCGGCCAGATGACGGCGTGGAAGCGCAGGATGTCCTTGCCGACCACGTGATACCCGGGCCAGCGGCGGTCGAACGTCTCCTGATCGGTGCCGTAGCCGACGCCCGTCGCGTAGTTGAGCAGCGCGTCGACCCAGACGTAGATGACGTGCGACGAGTCCCAGGGCAGCGGGATGCCCCAGTCGAACGTCGACCGCGAGATCGAGAGGTCCTTCAACCCCTGGCTGACGAACGAGACGACCTCGTTGCGGGCCGAGTCGGGGCGCACGAAGTCGGGCTCGGTCTTGTAGAGCTCCAGCAGCCGCCCCTGGAACTCGCTCAGCTTGAAGAAGTAGTTCTTCTCCTGCAGCAGCTCGAGCGGCTTGGAGTGGATCGCGCAGACCTTGAGGCCCTCGAACGGCCCCGTGCCGTCGACGATCTCGGACTCGGGCTTGAACTCCTCGCATCCGACGCAGTACAGCGCCTCGTACTCGCCGGCATAGATGTACCCGGCGTCGTAGAGCCGCTGGAAGAACACCTGCACGTTGGTCTCGTGGCGCTCCTGCGTCGTGCGGATGAAGTCGTCGTTGGCGACGTCGAGCGTGCGCAGCAACGGGAACCAGGCCTCGCCCACGAGCTTGTCGACCCACTCCTGCGGCGTGACGCCGTTGGCCGCGGCAGCGCGGAGCATCTTCTGGCCGTGCTCGTCGGTGCCGGTCAGCATCCAGGTGTCGTCGCCCGCCTGACGATGCCAGCGCGCGAGCGTGTCGACGGCCACCGAGGTGTACCCGTGCCCGATGTGGGGAACATCGCTGGGGTAGTAGATCGGCGTCGTGATGTAGAAGGAACGGCCCGTGGTCACCCGACGAGTCTAGGCGGCACGCGTGCGCCCGCCCACCGACGTGTCGGGGCCGGGAACCGACGCTCAGGCGCTGTCGCGGACGATCAGCTCGGTCGGCAGGGTGACGCTGCGCCGCGGCGCGCCGTCGATGACCTCGAGCAGCAGCGTCACCATCTCGCCGCTCAGGCGATCCCAGGGCTGCCGCATGGTCGTCAGCGGCGGCTCGTGGGATGCGGCGAGGCCCGAATCGTCGAAGCCGGCGACGGCGACGTCCTCGGGCACGCGCAGCCCGGCTCGCGCCAGCGCCTGCACGGCGCCCGCGGCCATGCCGTCGGAGGCCGCGAACACGGCGTCGATGTCGCGCGTGCGCTCGAGCAGCCGGGTCATCGCCGCCAGGCCCGACTCCGCGCTGTAGTCACCGCGCTCCACCAGCTCGGGGTCGAAGGCGTCCCCCATCTCCTCGCGGAACCCCACGAGGCGGTAACGGCCGCCGGGGGTGTCGTCGGGTCCGGCGATGGTGGCGATCCGGCGGTGGCCCTGCTCGCGCAGGTAGCGGGTCATGGCCCGCGCCGAGCCCTCCTCATCCACCGAGACGGCGGCGAGGTCGCCCTGGTGACCGAGCGGAAGCCCACACGAGACGGTGGGAACGCCGGCCTCCAGCAGCGCCTCGAGCAGCGGATCGGATTCGTGCGACGAGATCAGCAGCACGCCGTCGACGTGGCCCGCGCTGACGAAGTGCGCGACGTTGGCGCGCTCGGCGGGCGTGCCCGCCACCAGCAGCACCAGGGTCATCGAGCGCTGCGCGAGCGCCTCGGCCGCACCGCGCAGCAGCAGCGAGAAGGTGGGGTCAGCGAAGAGCAGGTGCTGCGGCTCGGTCAGCAGGAACGCGAGCGACCCGGCGCGCCCGGTGGCCAGGCTCCGCGCCGCGTGGTTGGCCGTGTAGCCGGTGCGGCGGATGGCGTCCTCGACGGCATCGCGCGCATCGGGTGACACCCAGTGCCCCCCGTTGATCACGCGGGACACTGTCCCCCGTGACACTCCCGCAGCCGCCGCGACGTCTCTGATCGTCGGGCGGCGACGCGCCGTCGTCGTCTCTCCCACGCGAGGACTCTATCGGTCGGATGCCGTTGCACGGCACCCGACGCGGCAGAAACCTGGGACCGGTCACAGTTCGGTAACGAACGGGTTACGGCCTTGCCCGGATGTCGCGTCTCCGTTCAGACTGTGACCGGTCCCAGTCACACCACGACGAGGACTTCCACCCCGACCCGACGGAGCGTCATGACCGCGTCATCCCCCTGGCCACAGCTCGATGGAATCGCCTACGGCGGCGATTACAACCCGGAGCAGTGGCCGCGTGAGACGTGGCACGAGGATGTCGCGCTCATGCGGCAGGCCGGGGTGAACCTCGTGAGCATCGGCATCTTCTCGTGGGGCCTCATCGAGACCTCCGAGGGCGTGTTCGACTTCTCGTGGCTCGACGAGATCATCGAGCTGCTGCACGCCAACGGCGTGCGCGTCGATCTCGGCACCCCCACCGCTTCTCCCCCGGCGTGGTTCTTCGCGACCTATCCGGACGCCCGCGTCATCTCCCGCGACGGCACCGTCATGGGCTTCGGCTCGCGCGGCATGGCCTCGCACTCGGCCCCCGAGTACCAGCGGGCGTCGGTGCGCATCGCCACGGCGCTCGCGGAGCGCTACGCCGCCCACCCCGCGGTGGTCATGTGGCACGTGCACAACGAGTACGGCGTCCCGGTGGGCGAGGACTACTCGCCCAACGCCGTCCGCGCCTGGCGCGAGTGGCTGCGTGCCCGCTACGGCACGCTCGACGCGCTCAACGCCGCGTGGGGCACGGCGTTCTGGGGCCAGCACTACGGCGAGTGGGAGCACGTCGGCGCACCGGCCGCCGCCCCCTCCGTCGTGAACCCCGCTCAGCGCCTCGACTTCGCCCGCTTCACCGACGCGCAGCTGCGCGCCTGCTTCATCGCCGAGCGCGACGCCATCCGCGCGCACGCCACGCAGCCGATCACGACCAACTTCATGGCCAACCAGAGCCACACGACCGACCTGTGGGCCTGGGCGCGCGAGGTCGACATCGTCTCGGACGACCACTACCTCTGGGCTCCCGACCCCGAGGGCGAGATCGGCCTGGCGATCGCCGCCGACCTCTCGCGTTCGGTGGGCGGCGGCAAGCCGTGGATCCTGATGGAGCACTCGACCTCGGCCGTCAACTGGCAGCCGCAGAACATCGCCAAGCGGCCCGGCGAGATGGCCCGCAACTCCCTCACCCACCTCGGCCGCGGTGCGGACGCCATCCTCTTCTTCCAGTGGCGCGCGTCGCGCTCGGGAGCCGAGAAGTTCCACTCCACGATGCTTCCGCACGCGGGCACCGACTCCCGGGTCTTCCGCGAGGTCGTGGCGCTCGGCGCCGACCTCGCCTCGCTCGCCGAGGTGCGCGGCTCGCGCGTCCACGCGGATGTGGCGATCCTGTGGGACTTCGAGTCGTTCTGGGCGCAGGACCTCGAGTGGCGCCCCTCGGACACCCTCGACCACGACGAGCGGATCCGCGCGTACTACGAGCGGCTCTGGCGCGACGGCATCACCGTCGACTTCGCCCTGCCCGGCCAGGACCTCTCCGGCTACCGCCTGGTCGTCGCGCCCGCGCAGTACCTCCTGACCGCGGCCGACGCCGAGAACCTCACGCGCTACGTCGAGAACGGCGGCACGCTGCTCGTGTCCTACTTCTCGGCGGTCGTCGACGAGAACGACGCCGTGCACCCGGGCGGCTACCTCGCGCCGCTGCAGACGGCCCTCGGCGTGCGCGTCGAGGAGTTCCTGCCGTTGCGCGAGGGCGACACCGCGGGCGTCGACTGGTCGGGCGAGCGTCTCGAGATCGACGCGTGGGCGGAGCACCTCGTGCTCGCCGGAGCGGAGGTGCGCGCCACCTATCTCGACGGTCCCGCCGAAGGACGCCCGGCCGTCACCCGCCACCGTCACGGCGCCGGCACGGGCTGGTACGTCAGCACGCGACCGGATGCGGCGGGCCTGGCAGCCATCGTGGGCGCGGTCTACGCCGATGCGGGGCTCGCCCCGATCGGCGCCCCCGCGGGGCTCGAGGTCGTCCGCCGTCACGGCGACGGCACCGACTACGTCGTCCTCGTGAACCACGCGGACACCCCCGCGTCGTTCGCCCTCACCGGCACGGAGCTGCTCAGCGGTTCCGAGGTCGACGGCGAGGTCACCGTCGCCGGCGGCGGCGTGGCGGTCGTTCGCACACCTGCTCTGTCCGGGGGTGGTCGCTGACCCCGGCGGCACCCCTCCACCTCGGCGTCCGCCAACCGGACGGACGCCTTCCACCCCGGTCGTAACGGCGCGACGTCGATGAAGGCGCGCACCCGAAGACCACCGTTCTGAAAGGAACACGTCCCATGCGCAAGATCATCGGAATCGGCGTCGCAGCCGCCGCATCCGCCCTGCTGCTGGCCGGCTGCTCGGGCGGATCCTCGTCCGAGGAGACCGCCGGAGCAACGGCCGAGCTCGTCATCTGGACCGACGCCGAGCGCGAGCAGGCCATCTCGGACGCCGCCGCGGCGTTCGAGGAGGAGACGGGCGCGAAGGTCACCCTCGTCCAGAAGAACTTCGAGGACCTCCGCAACGACTTCATCTCGCAGGTGCCGACGGGCGAAGGCCCCGACATCACCGTCGGCTCGCACGACTGGCTCGGCGCTCTCGTCGCGGCCGGCGTCGTCGACACGATCGACCTGGGCGAGAAGACGAGCGAGTTCGAGTCCGTCGCCCTCGAGGCGATGACGTACGACGGGCAGCTCTACGCCCTGCCGTACTCGCTCGAGACCGTCGCCCTCGTGCAGAACACCGACCTGGTCGGCGCGGAGGCCCCCGCCACCTGGGACGAGATGATCCAGAAGGGCCTGGCGGCGGGCACCGAGCGCCCCTTCGTCATCAACACCGCGGGTGAGACCGGCGACGGCTACACCATGTACGGATTCCAGACGTCGTTCGGCGCCCCGGTCTTCGTGCAGGACGACACCGGCTCGTACACGAGCGAGGTAGGGATGAGCGGGGCCGGCGGCGAGGCCTTCGCCCAGTGGCTGCACGCCAACGGCTCGGCCGGCACCGGCTACCTCTCGACCACGATCGACTACGACATCAACAACGAGCTCTTCGCGTCCGGCCAGGCGCCGTACACGATCCAGGGCCCGTGGGCGATCAGCGCCTTCCCTGACGTCAACGTCGCGGTCAACCCCATCCCCTCGGCCGGCGGCGAGCCCGCCGCTCCGTTCGTGGGCGTGCAGGGCTTCTACCTGAGCTCGCAGAGCAAGAACGCCCTGCTGGCGCAGGAGTTCCTCGTGAACTACCTCGGCACCGAGGACGCGCAGCGCGCGCTCTACGACGCCGACCCGCGCATCCCCGCGTGGAGCTCGCTGGCGGAAGAGGTCTCGTCCGACCCGATCATCGCCGGATTCCTCGCGTCGTCGCAGAACGGCGTGCCCATGCCCTCCATCCCCGAGATGGGATCGGTCTGGGACTTCTGGAACGCCGCTGAGGCGCAGATCATCAACGGCGCCGACCCGGTCGGCACCTGGACCCAGATGATCACCGACCTCGAAGGAACCCTCGCGGGTTGACCCGGCCGGTGGGGCGGGTCCTCGGATCCGCCCCACCCCCGCTTCCTCAGACAGGAGCAGTCATGACGGTGCAACAGGCCGCCGAGCAGAACACCCCTCCCGCCTCGCCCCGGCGAGAGTCGCACGCGCGCGCCTGGCGCGGCGTCGGCTGGGGCTTCATCGTCAAGCTGATCCTGATGGGTCTGGTCAACGCGCTCGGCGTGATGGCCATCGTCTCCGCCTTCAGCGTCCAGTCGTGGCTCATCTTCACGGTCGCGATCGTGCTGCTGGTCGCGGCCGACATCGTCTACTTCACCCGGCGCGCCCTGCCGCTCAAGTACCTGATGCCGGGCCTCGTGTTCCTCCTGGTCTTCCAGGTGTTCGTCTTCGGGTACACGGCGTACATCGCGTTCACCAACTACGGCACCGGTCACGCCGGGTCCGTCGAGCAGGCCGTGGACGCCGCCCTCATCCAGGGCGAGCGCCGCGTCGAAGGCTCCGAGACCTATCCGCTGACCGTCGTCGAGCGCTTCGGCGAGTACGGCCTGGCCATCAACGACGACGGCGACGTCCGCGTCGGAACCGCCACGCAGCCGCTCGAAGAGGTGGGATCGACGTCCTCGTCCGCCGCGCCCGAGGAGGTCTCGGGCTGGACGATCATCCCGCGCGCGCAGCTGCTGACCGACCAGGAGCTGCAGTCCGCCATCGAGGCGCTGCGCGTGCCCGTCTCCGACGACCCGAACGACGGCTCCATCCGCACCCGCGACGGCTCGTCCGGACTCGTCTACACGCCGACCATGGTGTGGGACGACGAGGCGCGCACCATCACCGACACCGTCAACGGCACCGTCTACACCGCCGACGACGCGACGGGCAGCTTCGTCTCGGCGGACGGCGTCCGCCTGCCGGCCGGCTGGTACGTCGGCGTCGGCCTCGACAACTTCCTCCGGGTCTTCACCGACGGGGCTCTGGCCGCACCGCTGCTCTCGGTCACCGCGTGGACGTTCGCGTTCGCGATCGGATCGGTCGTGATCAGCTTCGGGATCGGATTGGTCTTCGCGATCGTCTTCAACGATCCCCGCGTCCGCGCCCGCAAGTACCTGCGAACGCTCATCATCCTCCCCTACGCCTTCCCCGCGTTCATGTCGGCGCTGTTGTTCCGCGGCATGTTCAACGCGGAGTTCGGCGTCATCAACGACCTGTTCTTCTTCGGCAGCCAGATCAACTGGCTGGGTGATCCCTGGCTCGCGAAAGCGGCCGTGCTGTGGATCAACGTCTGGCTGAGCTTCCCGTACTGGTTCCTCGTGTGCACCGGGGCCCTGCAGGCGCTGCCGAAGGACACCCTGGAAGCCGCATCCATCGACGGCGCCGGCAAGTGGCGGCAGTTCCGCTCGATCGTGCTCCCGCTGCTGCTGGTGTCGACCGCGCCGCTGGCGATCTCGTCCTTCGCCTTCAGCTTCAACAACTTCACCGTCATCTACATGTTCAACGCGGGCGGTCCCGCCATACCGGGGGCGCCGTACAGCCTCGGTTCCACCGACATCCTGATCTCCGCGATCTACCGGGTGTCGGGTGTCGCCGGCGGTGCGGCCGACTACGGCCTGGCCAGCGCCCTGTCGATCATCGTGTTCATCGTCGTCGGAATCATCTCCGCGATCGCCTTCCGTCAGACCCGCAAGCTCGAGGAGTACCAGTGATGTCCACGACACGCACTCCCGCCCGTCGCCGCCGCTGGTGGCTCGAGGTCGGCTGGAAGTACTTCTTCGCCGCCATCGTCATCTTCTACGCCGTGTTCCCGTTGCTCTACGTGATCTCGGCAGCGCTCAACCCGCGCGGAACCCTCTCGGGCTCGACCGCCCTGTTCAGCGCCTTCGACTTCTCGAACTTCGCCGCGCTGAGCGAGACGAGCTACTGGACGTGGGTGGGCAACACGCTGCTGATCGGCGGCATCTCGTCGGTCGGCGCGGTGCTCATGGGCGCCTGCGCGGCGTACGCGTTCTCGCGCTTCCGCTTCAGCGGTCGCCGCGCGAGCCTCACGTCGCTGCTGATTGTGCAGATGTTCCCGCAGGCCCTCGCCTTCGTCGCCATCTTCCTCATGCTGCTCGCGATCGGCGAGGTGGTGCCGGCCCTCGGCATCAACTCCAAGCTCACGCTGATCTGCGTGTACCTGGGCGGCGCTCTCGGCGCGAACACCTTCCTCATGTACGGGTTCTTCAACACGATCCCGATGGAGATCGACGAGTCGGCCAAGATCGACGGCGCCACCCACGCGCAGATCTTCTGGCGCCTGATCATGCCGCTCGTGATGCCGATCCTCGCCGTCGTGGCGCTGCTGGCGTTCATCTCGGCGTTCGGCGACTACATCCTCGCGAAGATCGTGCTGACCTCGGAGGACAACTGGACGCTCGCCGTGGGCATGTTCCAGTGGGTCTCGAACCAGCTCGCCTCCCGCTGGGGTCTCTTCGCGGCGGGTGCCGTCATCGCGGCGATCCCCGTGCTCGCGCTGTTCCTGTCGCTGCAGCGCTTCATCGTCGGCGGTCTCACCCAGGGCTCCGTCAAGGGCTGATCCGCCGCACCCCCACCCCACCCGAAAGGAACCCATGCACCGCCGCATCCTCCGCTCCCCCCGTGCCGCCGTCGCGGCGCTGACCGCCGCCGCGGTGGGCCTCGCCGCGTTCGCCGCGGCCGCGCCCGCCGCCGCCGCACCCGCCGACGAGCCCGTCCCCGCCGGTATCACCGTCCCCCGCGTCGAGAACCTCTCGGACGACTTCATCACCGGCGTCGACGTCTCGTCCGTGCTGTCGCTCGAGGCGTCGGGCGTGGTGTTCCGCGACGAGTCGGGCACCCCGGGCGACCTCTTCGAGCTGCTCGCCGACGCCGGGGTCAGCGACATCCGCATCCGGGTCTGGAACGACCCGTTCGACGCCGCCGGCAACGGCTACGGCGGCGGGGACGTGGATGTGGCGCGCGCCGTCGAGATCGGCGAGCGCGCCACGGCCGCGGGTCTCGGGGTGCTGGTGGACTTCCACTACTCGGACTTCTGGGCGGACCCCGCCAAGCAGCAGTCGCCGAAGGCGTGGACGACGTTCACGACCGCCGAGAAGGCGGATGCCGTGGGCGATTTCACCACCGACGCGCTCACCGCGTTCGCCACGGCCGGCGTCGACGTGCGTATGGTGCAGGTCGGCAACGAGACCAACAACGGCGTCGCGGGCGTGACCGGCTGGGACGGCATGGCGCAGATCTTCTCGGCGGGCGCCGCGGCCGTCCGCGCCACCGCGCCGGACGCGCTCGTGGCGCTGCACTTCACCAACCCCGAGCGGGCGGGCAGCTACGCCAACATCGCGGCCCAGCTCGACACCCGCGGCGTCGACTACGACGTCTTCGCGTCGTCGTACTACCCGTTCTGGCACGGTTCCACCGCGAACCTCACCTCGGTGCTCCGCCAGATCGCCGACACGTACGACAAGAAGGTCATGGTGGCCGAGACGTCGTGGGCGTACACGCTCGAGGACGGCGACGGTCACGGCAACGTGATCGACCTGCCCTCGGAGGCCACGCAGTACCCCGTCAGCGTGCAGGGTCAGGCCAGCGCCGTGCGCGACGTGGTGCAGGCCGTCTCTGATGTGGGCGACGCGGGCATCGGCGTGTACTACTGGGAGCCCGCGTGGCTGCCGGTCGGGCCCCCCGACCAGCTCGAGCAGAACAAGCTGCTCTGGGAGCGCGACGGATCCGGATGGGCATCGAGCTTCGCCGGCGAGTACGACGCGCACGACGCGGGCCAGTGGTTCGGCGGGTCGGCATGGGACAACCAGGCGTTCTTCGGTCACGACGGCACCGCGCTCGAGTCGCTGCGGGTGTTCTCCTACGTCCGCACCGGCGCGCTCGCGCCCCGCGAGGTCACGGATGTGGCCACGGTCGCCCTCACGGTCGACGACGGCGCTCCGCTCGCCCTTCCGGCCACGGTCACGGTCTCGTACAACGACGGCACGACCGAGGACCAGGCGGTCACGTGGACGCCCGGCACCGAGTGGCTCGCGGGCCCCGGCACCTACACCTTCGCGGGCACGACGGCGGCGGGCCTGGCCACGACCGCCACGGTGACCGTGCAGGTCGCCAACCACCTGCGCAACCCCGGCTTCGAGGACGCCGACGTGTCGGCGTGGTCGACGACCGGCACCGGACTGACGCTGCGCGCGACGGACGACCCGCGCTCGGGTTCGCGCTCCGCGCACTTCTACTCCGGCTCGGCCTACACGTTCGACCTGTCGCAGACCGTCACGGGGCTGCCCGCCGGCACCTACCGGGCCAGCGGCGCGGCGCAGGGCGACGGCGAGGACGCCGCGAGCGTCGTGCGCCTGTCGATCGCCTCCAGCGGCGGCGAGAGCGCCGAAGCGCCCTTCGCCCTCACCGGCTGGCGGGTCTGGTCGACGCCGTCGACCGACACGATCGAGATCGCGGAGGGCGAGAGCGTCACGGTCCGGGTCGCGGCGTCGCTGTCGGCCGGGTCGTGGGGAACCCTCGACGATCTGTCGCTCACCCGTGTCGCCCCCGCTGCATCCGACACCGCAGCGCTGACGGCTCTCATCGCCCGCGCCGACGCCCTGGTGCGCGACGGGTACACCCCGTCGTCGCTGGCCGCCGTCGACGATGCCGTGCAGATCGCGCGCTTCGTCTTGGGCGCCACGGTGCCCGCGCAGGAGCGTCTGGATGCCGCAGCGGCCCTGCTCGCCGATGCGCTCGACGCGCTCGAGGCGGTCGTCGTGCCCGTCGACCCGGGTCAGCCGGGAACACCGGGCGACCCGGGCGTTCCCGCTCCGGGCGTCGACGCACCGGTGACCGCGCCCGATCCGGCCGCCGTGCGCCTCGCGGCCACCGGCGGCGCGGACCCCGCCCCGATCGGCCTCGCGGCCGCCGTGCTGCTCCTCCTGGGCGCGACGGCACTGATCACGGCCCGACTGCGGTCGCGCCGAGCCTGACCCGTCCCGCCCCGCCGGGCCCGACGCGCGGGCGGGAAGCTGCACCCCAAGGGTGCCCCGCCCCCGGGTAACGGGGAATTGGGCCGATAAGGGAGGGAA